>JAGLQR010000099.1 GCA_023136725.1 Candidatus Aminicenantota bacterium | reverse complement strand
AATTCATATCATGGAAGAATGAATACAATAGTAAGCAAAGTCAAAAAACAAACAAGCTTAACGAACAGGAACGGAGGCTTATCCAGAAAGAGGAAAACCTTGATAACAGGTATCTGAGCCTGGATAATCGGGAAAAAGAAAATAAAAAGAAAGAAAATGATAATATCCTGAAAGAAGAGGAGTTGGAGGCATTGCGGACTAATCTCAATGATCATATTTCCGAAGCAAAAGATAAACTTGAGAAGATATCGGGAATGACGAAGCAGGAAGCAAAAGATTCCATTATCAAAGAAATGGAGAGTGAAGCCAGATTGGATTCAGCTAAAATCTTAAGGATCATTGAAGAAGAATATAAAGAAAAAAGTTCAATGATGGGAAAGGAAATCATCTCTACAGCTATTCAAAGGATAGGTACAGAACATGTTATGTCTTCTGCAGTTACAGTTATCGATCTTCCCAATGATGAAATGAAAGGGCGGATAATCGGAAGAGAAGGCCGTAATATCAGAGCACTCGAAACAGCAACTGAAGTTGACTTCATTGTTGATGACACTCCTGAGGCAATAATTGTTTCATCTTTTGATCCGGTCAGAAGGGAGATCGCAAAGAGGGTATTGGAATCATTAATCGCAGATGGAAGAATACATCCTGCAAGAATCGAAGAAGTGGTTGAGAAGGAAAAAATAAATTTTAATTCTTATCTTAAGGAAGTTGGAGAAAATGCAGTTATGGAAATAGGTATTCCCGATATTAACCCGGAATTGTTTCTCTATCTGGGGAAATTGAAATACAGGACTTCATACGGACAAAATGTTCTCCAGCATTCAAAGGAAGTGGCAATGGTTGCTGCGTATATGGCTGCTGAACTGGGTGTTAATGCCAATGAGGCTAAAAGAGCGGGATTGCTCCATGATATCGGGAAATCAATTGACCGTGAAACAGAAGGAACTCATACAAAATTATCTGTTGACCTTGTAAAGAAATACGGGGAATCAAAAAAAGTTCAGGAAGCGATAGCTTCTCATCATATGGATGTAGATTTCACATCAATAGAAGGAGTTCTTGTTCAATCAGCTGATGCAATTTCTGCAGCAAGGCCAGGAGCAAGACGTGAAATGTTTGAATCTTATATTAAGAGATTACAGGAACTTGAAGAGTTATCTGTAGGATTTGAAGGAGTTGATAAAGCTTATGCATTAAGAGCAGGAAGGGAAGTTCGTGTAATTATCGATTCAAATGAAACGGATGACAATAAAACATTTATGATATCAAAAAATATAGCAAAAAAAATCCAGGAAGATATGGAGTACCCCGGACAGATTAAAGTAACGGTTATAAGGGAGATCCGTGCAACAGAATATGCAAAGTAGTTCTATAGTCAAAATTTTATTCATTGGAGATGTTATAGGGAAACCCGGAAGGCGGATACTTGCGAAACATCTTTATCAGGTAAAATTAAAATACAAACCAGACCTTGTTATAGCTAATGGTGAGAATTCGGCAGGTGGACTGGGGATCACTGAAAATACCGGTGAAGAATTGTTTGCAGCGGGTGTTGATATAGTGACAGGCGGGAACCATATGTGGGATAAAAGGGAATCTGTCGATTACCTTGCAAACAACAGAAGTATTATCAGGCCTATGAATTATCCCTCATCTGCACCGGGAAGAGGCGCATGCGAGTTCAAAATCAGGGATGATGTAATTGTAACAATTGCGAATCTTCAGGGCAGGGTTTTTATGGAACCGGTTGTTGATAATCCTTTCAATTTTGTTGAAAAATGGCTTCATTCAGTCAAAACAAAAATTATAATACTTGATTTCCATGCTGAGGCAACTGCAGAGAAACAGGCAATAGGTTTTTTTCTTGATGGGAAGGTAAGTGCAGTGCTGGGTACTCACACTCACGTACCAACTGCAGATCTGAGGATCCTTGCTAACGGGACAGCTTATCAATCAGATGTTGGTATGACCGGGTCTCTTGATTCTGTTATAGGAATGAAAAGGAAACCTGTTATTGATAAATTCAGGACCGGTATTAACCAGAGATGGGAAGTAGCCAAGAAAAATGTTATATCTGATATGACAATAATCGATATTGATATATCAACAGGCAGGGCAGTACGTGTTGAGGCATTAAGGATCTTTGAGGATAAAGTTACTAATCTGCTAAAATAAGAGCCATTGCTTCTTCCCTTGTTGCAACCTTTTTGCGAAAAATCCCCCTTACAGCTGATGTAACTGTAATTGATCCGGGTTTTTTTGCGCCTCTCATTGTCATGCAAAGATGTTCTGCTCTTATTACAACCATTACTCCCTGTGGGGACAAAGAATTAACAAGGTGATCCGCTATTTCCTTTGTAAGGCGTTCCTGTATCTGCAGTCTTTTCGAAAGACAATCTACTAATTTTGCAAGTGTATTCAAACCTATTATCTTTCCTGCTTTTGGAATATAGGCAATACTTGCTTTCCCGGAAAATGGGAGAAGATGATGTTCGCACATTGAATAGAGAGGAATATCTTTTAGAATTACCATTTCCTCATGGCTCTCTTCAGAAAGTACATTAAGAAATTCTGATGGATCCCCGTGGGTACCCTCCAGGATCTCGAGGAACATATCAGCAGTCCTTTTCGGCGTTAATTTAAGCCTTTCGTCATCTTTATCCTCACCGATCCCCTCAAGTATAAGTTCGATTCCCTTTTCAATTTTTTTTCTGTCAGTTTTTTTATTCATTCTTTGTCCTGTTGTTTTCTTTATACTTTTATATCAGTAAGTATTTTCAGTCAATACCCGGGGAGGGATATTTCAAAATTTTGCTGATAATCTTGTAATATAGATTTTTTTTCTATATATTTTATTTATCTAGGAGAATTTCAATTAAATGAAAAAGGAAATCTGGGCAATCGGAGGAGGCAAGGGAGGAACAGGTAAATCTGTTTTATCTGCGTTGTTTGCTACCCATGCTGCCGGGAAGAAGAGAAAGGTAATTCTTGTTGATGGTGACCTCGGGGGTGCAAACCTTCATACATTTTTTAACGTTTCCCCGGATCAAAGTTCCCTGAACGAGTTTTTTGAAAAAAAAACAGACCTGAAAGATACTCTGATCGATACCGGAGTTTCAGGCCTCAAACTAATCTCCGGAGATATGAGGTCTTTCAACCCCCTGAGTGTGAAATATATACAGCGATTGAAATTCTATCGGCATCTGAAACAACTGAATGCTGATATAATAATTATCGACCTTGGTGCCGGTACAGGACTAAATACACTTGATTCTTTTCTTCTTGCAGATAAGATGATACTTGTTTCAACACCTGAGATCACTTCGATTGAAAACCTTTATCTATTTGTAAAAAAGGTTATTGTAAGAAAAATTAAAGATATGCTTAGTTATGAGGGGTTCAGGGATATTGATAAAACTATTTTAAAAAGTGTGTTGAGCAATCAGGAAACCATTAAATTTTCAGACTTTATCGAATTACTGAAAGGGATGGGGAAGGAACAGGAAAAAATTGTAACGGACGGGTTGGGAGAGATACAGATTAATCTTGTCATGAATCAGATCAGGGAAAAAGAGTTTTCAAAATACGGGATTTCACTTAAAAATATTTTGAAGAGGCACTATAACATTAATGCTCTGTTTTCAGGATGTTTAGATTATAACGACAAAATACGTGAACTTGTCAATGGAAGTGCAGATATAAATTCGGTTTTTCAAATTGACGAAATAAGGCCTTCCATTGATTTCATTTCAGGCAATATCAGTAAAGGATCAGATGTGAATTTTAACGAACTTTAAAAATGAAAAAGAGAAAAAAGAAAGAATATCTGAGTATACTTGAATTAGGTGAAAAAGCATCAAGGGATGATATTGAAAATGCATACAGCCACTTTGTTAAATTGTATTCCTCGGAATATTCACCGGAAATTCATCCTCTTAAGGAAGAGATCCCTAAAGAGGAGAGGAAAAAGATCCTCTCTGATATAGATAAAGCATATAAAGCTCTTGTTGGAGAGGACGGTGTAAACAGAATTGACTTCTCAGCAGAGTTCGAACCTCAGGAAATTATACTTGATGAAGGAGAGGGTGCAGCAATTGAACATGTGAAGATTGAACCTTCAAAAGAGGTTCAGGAAGAAAGTGAACCGGTAGTGGAATTTGAGTTTACTGATGAGACGATTCAGAAAATACCTGTTGATGAATCAATAGATGATATAAATGAAAAAAATGAACTGATAGTTGAAATACCGGAAAGTGAAAAGGAGTATAACGAAATTCCGGATGAAATTGAACATCAAGTGATCGAAATGGATGAAGATATACCTGATGAAGATGAAGAAATGGAAGGAAGTATAGAAGAAGAACCTGAAATAAGTGAACCTCAAGTTATCGAATTCGAAGAGGATTTACCTGATGAAAATGTAGACATGGACGGAAGTATTGAAGAAGGACCTGAAATTATTGTGCAGGAAGAGGTAGTTGTTGATAAGGATCCTGTTGATGCAGATGTTGAAATAACAGGAAAATATCTAAAAAAAATCAGAGAGTCCAGGAAGTTGAAAGTCAGGGATATTGGTGAAATTCTAAATATAGAATATAAAAGCATAGTACATATAGAAAATGAAAAATTTGAGAAACTGAATGATCCGGGATTTCTCAGATGGCTTATCAAATCATATTCAAAATTCCTTGGTTTAAATGAAGAAAAGAGTGCCGGGGATTATATGAGAAGATATCGTAGTAAAAAATAATTTTTTTCTTGACAGACTTAAAAAAAAATACTATATTTATATTGACCGAACGGTCGGTCAAGTAAAATGAGTGCATTAATAGTTAACAAAACAAAGAAAAAGGAAGATATAATTCTGGCTGCTTTAAAAGTGTTTGCCGAAAAGGGGCTGTCAAATTCAACAATAAAAGAAATTGCAGACAGGGCAGGCATCGGGAAAGGTACAATATATGAATATTTCAAGGATAAGAATGAGATAATTCACAGTTCTTTTTTTTACTTTCAGAAATTTTTTGAGGTGGATATGGAAAATATACTTCTGTCCAAAGAAAACGGGGCCTCAAAACTGAAAAATCTGATGAAATCTATAATGAGTATTACAAAAAGTGATAACAAAGAGTATCTTGATCTGATGTTTGATTTTTGGGCTGAAGGAATAAAAGGGCATGAAAAAGGAGTTATGCTCACAGAAATGAACAAATTCTATAAGTCATACCGGAAATTGTTTGAAGACGTCCTCAGCGAAGGGATTGAAGATGGCAGTATTCGAAAAGATATCGATCCCTTTGAAACATCAAGTATTATTATTGGGACACTGGATGGAGTAATGGTGCAGTGGATACTGGATAAAAAAGTAATAGACTTAAAAAAAATAGAAAAAAATCTGATTAACCTGATCCTGAACGGTGCCGGGAGTCAGTTTAATAAACAAGGGGGATTCTAAATGAAAAATTGGAAAGTTTTATTTTTCTGCCTGACTTTTTTCATCTCTGTTTCTATTAGTATTATGGCAAATGATGATCCGAAAGCCAGGGAGATAGTGAATAAGGTGGATGAACTTTACAGGAGCGGTTCCAGTTACGGGTTGTTTGAGATGGAGATCATAACTCCTCACTGGGAAAGAAAACTGAAGATCAAATCCTGGAGTATCGGAAAAAAGAGAACATTCATGAGAATACTCGAGCCTAAGAAAGAGAGAGGTATGGCTACGTTAAAGATAGACAAAGAGATGTGGAACTACCTTCCAAAAACAAACAAAGTAATGAAAATACCTCCCTCAATGATGATGGGTTCATGGATGGGTTCTGATTTTACAAATGATGACCTTGTTAAAGAATATACCTATCAGGAGGATTATAATTTTGAAATAATCAAGCCTGAAGACGGAGATCCGTTAATCACATATGTGAAATGTATCCCTAAAGAGGGCCTTCCGATCATATGGGGACATGTTATTATTTCTGTAACAAAAAATGGGAACTTCCCTGTATCTCAAAAATACTATGATGAGAAGGGTAATCTGATGAGGGTAATGAATTTTAAAGAGATAAGGAAGTTTGGTAAAAGGGAGATCCCTTCGGTTATGGAGCTGATCCCTATAAAGAAAAAGGGGAGAAAAACGATTATAAGATATCTGGAAGCAAAGTTTGATATTAAACTTGATAAGAAAATATTTACTTTAAGAAACCTGAGGAAAGGGATTTGAAATGATTATTTTTAAGATCGCATTCAGAAATATTTTCAGACAGAAAAGAAGAAGCATTCTGACTGCTCTCAGCATGTTCGGAGGATTTTTTCTTTCAGCTTTTTTTATCGGATTTTCTGATGGTTCATATAACACTATAATCAGCATGTTCACCAGTAATAACCTTGGGCATATTCAAATCCATGAGAACACTTATCTGGATAAACCTTCCCTCTACAAAACAATTTATAACTATGAAGATGTACTTAAAAAATTATCTAAAATAAATGGCATTAAATCCTATTCGCCCAGGATATTTTCCGCCGGGATCGTATCTGTTGGAGATAAAAGCTCCGGAGCCAAGATCTTTGGAGTTGATCAGAAGAATGAAATAAGAACTACAAATTTTGACAAGAAGATCGTCAAAGGGGAGGTGTTCTCCGGTGAAGATGTAAATGAAGTTATAATCGGTGAGGGGTT
>JAGLQR010000098.1 GCA_023136725.1 Candidatus Aminicenantota bacterium | reverse complement strand
CAGTGAAACATACTTGAAATGGTTATATATATTAATTTTATTTTTTAACAAATCCTCCTTTACAAACTAAAATTGCTGGCATAAAATATTTTTTTAGTATAAGGAAATAAAGGAGAAAAATATGGACTTAAAGGATTCAATCCTCGAGCTTATCAGGAGAGCTTCCACCGATCTTTCTGAAGATGTGGTCAAGTCACTTTCTGAAGCTTATGGAAATGAAGATGAAGGCACTCCTGCAAGAGGAGTTTTTAAGACTATCCTTGATAATGTTGAAATGGCAAAAGGTCAGTCAACTCCAATTTGTCAGGATACAGGATCATTATTGTTTTATATTGATTTCCCTGAAGGAGAATCAGAAAAGAAGTATTCCGAAGCTATAGAATTGGCAGCTATCGAAGCAACTAAAAAACAATACCTTCGACCCAACGCGGTCGATCCGGTCACATCCAAAAACACGGGAAACAATATTGGAGTGAACGCTCCATATGTACATTTTCATCAATGGGATAAAGATGAGGTCAGAATAAGGGTAATGCTTAAAGGTGGAGGAAGCGAGAATGTCGGAACCCAGTATAAACTCCCCTTCCCTCCTTTGAAAGCGGGAAGGGATCTTGATGGAGTCAGGAAAGTAATAATAGATGCGGTAGTAAACGCCCAGGGTCTGGGATGTGCTCCCGGAACTCTCGGGATCGGTATAGGCGGCGACAGAGTGACATCATATGCATTATCAAAAGTTCAATTTTTCAGGAAGATAGGTGAGAGGAGTTCTGATCCTAAAATTGCCGGGTTGGAGAAAGACCTGAATGAAACTTTAAACAAACTTCAGATCGGGCCTATGGGATTCGGTGGTAAAACAACCGTTCTGGATGTATTCATTTCATCGCAGGCAAGACATCCTGCTACATTTTTCGTGGCTATCTCATATATGTGCTGGGCCTTTAGAAGGAAGACCATGGTCTTGAAAAATGGGGAGGTTATTTATGATTAAACTAAAAATTCCAATCTCGGAAGAAGATATCAGAAGCTTAAAGGTTGGAGACGAAGTATTCCTCTCCGGCACTATAGTAACTGCCAGAGATGAAGCCCATAAACTGATGGTGGAGGAGAAACCTGAATTTATCAGAGAGTACCTTAAAGAGTCTGTTATTTACCATTGCGGCCCTGTTGTAAAACAGAGTGATAGCGGAGAGTGGAGTTTTGTTTCTGCCGGGCCTACAACATCAGCCAGAGAGGAACCATATCAGTCAACTGTAGTATGTGAGTATAATGTCAGGGGAGTGATTGGTAAAGGTGGGATGGGTGCAAAAACATTAGAAGGATTGAAAAAATGCGGGGCAGTCTATTTTCATGCAATCGGCGGAGCAGGTACTCTGATCGCTAATTCTGTAAAAAAAGTAAAAGAGGTTTTTAAACTCGAAGAGTTCGGTTCACCCGAAGCCTTCTGGGTAATTGAAGTAGAAGACTTTCCGGTTGTTGTTACAATGGATTCACATGAGGGAAGTCTCCATAAAGAAGTTTTAGAAAAATCTAAAAAAATAATGGCAGAGTTGCTCTGAAAAGAGCAACTCTACACGCTTTTTCTTAAACTTTTTATAGGAGAAAATTAATTATTTCTTCCCCTGCCTCTTCCATTAGTAGATGAACTTAGAATTATGTCCAGTTCATCCTGGGAGATATATTGAGCAGTGTATATGATATTGAAGCCCATTAATTGTGATGAAAAAGCTCTAATGTGGTTTTCAGAGCCTTTTTTCAAATTTCCGAACACGAATAAAATATCCATATTATCAACTTTCAGAAGTGCATTCTGAAGATCAAAGATATCCAGGTCTTCAATTGTCGCTCCGACCAATAAAGCGTCTGTGATTGAGTTGTTTCCCTTCGTGATCAGTGTTGTATAAAGTTCTTTCAAACCTTCATCTGAGAAAGTGCCACGGTCATCATCAGAAAGGACCGGGTCAGGGATATCATATTTTTGCAGGATCGTTGCGATTGCATCCATATGCATTTGTTCAGCTAAGGAAATATTATCGAAGATCCTCATTCCCCATCTTTCATATAAATAGTTATAAACATCTCTTGCCAGCTTTTCCTCTTCTCTCATATGAAGAAGGGATGTTTTTTCATCATCACTTATCTCTTCATATGGGAAAGATCCGATGTATTGTTCCATCATATTGTCACTACTTCCACCTCCAAATCTGAATGAGAAGATATTTCCGGTAAGCAGAACCAGAAGAGTAAATATTATCAAATGCTGTTTCATTTCAGCCTCCTTTTGTTTGCATATCTCTTTGCAATTTTTCTGCCAATTCTTTTTAGCCTGTATATTTAGTGAAAATTAAAATCATGCATTCATATCTCGCAGTTAATTGCGAATGAATGATCTTTTTGCGAATAGAGATGATAAATCAGATCTTAATACTCGATTTGATCCCTGCCAGGATGCATTTCCACATATAATTAAATATTGATCCTTTTACTTTTCTTTCATAAAATATCTTTCCCGTCCGGATCTTTCTTCTCTTCTTAGTCGGATTATTTCTATAAATAAAAGTATTTGCCAGAAAAGTCCGGAACCTGCTTTTCCTTGCCGGATCATGTTTCCTTAATAATGTTACTTTCAGGTTCTTATATGCAAGCAATAATTTACCTGAAGCTTTTCTGTTATCAGCTTTTACAGAGAAGTACATATGGTTGATTTTACCACTGTCAATACGTATCCTGATATTCTTTTTCAGGAAATTGTTTAATATAAGCGGGTTGGTTTTCTCCAGTGATCCTGAGAATGAAAACCTGTTTCCTCTGTGGTTAATGGGAATAATGATCTTACCCTTCAATGTACTTTTCCCCATTAACTCAGCCGAAACTGATACTGAAGATTCTTTCCCGGTCTTTAATATTTCAGGAAAATTTGTGATGTCTTTCAAAGAGGATTCAACTTTTGTGAAAAATATTGACTCAGCTATTCTTTCTCCGGGTGCTATTTCGGAATATTTGATAACTCCATTATTCAACCTTATTAGTTTCAACTCAACTTTAAGGTCGGATTCACGAAACCTTTGTTGGGGAAGTTTCCCTCCTCTCTTCTTAGATTTTCTTCTTATATTACGGTTTCTTAAAATGTGTATTTCCGGTGTTTTTATATGCAACTCACTTGCTCGAATCCTCTTGTTCTCTTCTAATTCCTCAAGATCAATATTTTTCAGATTTATCTCAGATATGTTGAAACGATGAAAGCTCCCCTTTGAGGAGATAATTTTCTTTCTGGTTTTTTCTGATGAGGGGGCATATTTGAATTTTTTAAGTAAAATCGAAGGGTTTGATGTCGTCAGCATGATATTTTCAGTCTCTGCTTTATATCCTGTTCTTTTGAAAATAAAAAAGGAGTTCCCGGCAGTAAATGTTAAACCGGGAGTTCCATTGCTAAAGTTCTCTCCGGGAGTCTTTTCGGGATCATATATAATTTTTTCTGAATCAACTGAAATACTTTTTAATCCGATTTTCGGAGAAGAGTTGAATTGAGTAAAAAATTCAACATGTGTATCTTCAATAGTAATTCTGCCAAGTGAGATCGAGGGGAATCTTTTCTGTTTTTTTAAAGATTTTTTTTTGCCGTGTGCTTCAGGAATACTATACAATTTTAAATTTCCCGCTTTTAAGTATATTCTGTCAGCACTGATCTTTCTAAACAATATAAAATCAAGATAAGAGATTCCTGTGATCGTAAGATATGGGATTTTTACATTAAAAAAAATATTCTGATTAATTCCTGAGCTGTTCAATTGTTCCTGGTCTAATGATATCTCCAAATTTTTTAATATTATCTGTTTCCCTAACAGATCGATATCAACCTGATTATGATCAATTCTGTAGATATTCCCTTTTTTATTCAGGATGCTGATTAAATAGGAATTAAAAATTCCAGAACTGTTAATTTTCACATAGTAATGGAGGGAAAAAATAAATAATATTATAATGATTGATAAGGAAACAAAAATACGGCTTATTCTGGTCTTTGAAAATATCTTCATTTCATTTAACTCAATTAGTAAATATAATGAAATTATTTAAACTATTTGTCCATTTTTATTCTAACTGAAATAAATTTCCTGTTTATGGTTGTGGAAGAAAAGTACTTGTGCAATAATCGAAAAATGAAATTCAGCAGAAGCGAGTTGTTTCTGATCATCTTAACATTTTCCGGCTTTGTCACATTCTTCCTGAATTATCCATTCTGGTCTCCTCTATTGTTTGTGCCGTTTATTGCTTTTTGTAATTCAATATTTTCTAAAAAAAGACGAAAACTCCGAACTGTTAAATATTTCTTCCCTTTTATTTCCGGATTATTGATATTTGTAATGAATTTGTTTTTCTGGGATCTGCCGGATTTTAAAACAAGGGTAGGGAACCTGTTGTTGATAACTCTGTTTTTTTCAATATATTCGATCTTTAAAAAGAACGGGATTGTTGGAAAAACCATCGGATTTTTTAACGGAAGAGGTCTCCGTACCAGGTTGGTAATGCTCTTTCTTATATCACAGATGATCTTTATTATGGCATCTGCTGTAATTGTAATGAAAGGTGTAGAACTGGTAGGCGATGAACCCCACTATCTTGCCATCTCTCAATCTCTGGCAAAGGATGGAGACCTGAATGTTTTCAACCAATATGCCAGAGATGAATACAGAGAGTTTATAAATTACAGGTTAACCCATCATTCCAAAGTGGGAAAGGGTTTTAAAAAATGGTATTCCTTTCATCTCCCCGGATTATCATTTACTCTTGCACCTTTCTTTCTACTGAAGATCCCCATTCCTTTACTCTATTTTCTTGTCAGGATATATCTTGGATTATTTGCATCTTTGCTCGGAGTTGTGGTCTATATGTTGTCTCTGAAAATATGGAGAAGAGAAAAGCTGTCTTTATTCATATTTTTCACATTCATGTTTACTGCACCTGTTTTTTTCTACTCTTTTCACATTTTTGCTGAATTGCAGGTGTTGCTTTTGATACTTTTGTCGATATGGTTCTCACTTTTCAAAGATAATATAAGAAGGAGGGATATACTTTTTGCAGGCTTACTTCTCGGAATGACAGTATTCTGGGGGATGAAATATCTCATATTTATTTCATTATTTTCTTTGTTCTTTTTCATAAAGAAGTTCCGGGAAAAGGATGTGAGATCGGGGCTGGCATTTGCTGTTTTTCCTGCTGCATTTATTCTGGTTTTCTTTATTTATCTATACTTTGCTTACGGCAGCCTTTCACCGATGTCGGTATATACGGGAGTTCTTACCGAGTCTCAGAAAATGGAATATCTGGAAGGAATGCAAAGTATAAAAATTCAGAACAGAATCGAAACATTATTTGATTATTTCTTTGATCAACGGGACGGATTGATCCTGTATAGCCCTATATACTTGTTCTTTTTCCCCGGGTTGATCTTTGCACTTAAGAACTTCAAAAGATATTATCCCCATCTTATAATATCAATTGCATCATTTGTTTATCTTTTGTATCATGGATATTCAACTGTCCGGCCCGGATATTGTCCCCAGGCCAGATACCTTCTTCCTGTTGCATGGACACTTATGCTGTTTGCAATAATTTATTATGTTGAGAGTAGAAATAAGATATTTAAAAAATTATTTATCTTTATACCTTTTTATTCTGTTTTTATAACTATTTTCCAGATATTCAATCCATTTACCCTGTATCAGAGTACAACTCATAACTATCTTGACCGGAGCGGCCTGGTCTTTCAGAAGCTTGGTAATATTCACATCGATCTGCCTTCAATACTCCCATCTTTTGTAAAAGTGGAAGGAAACTTTTCGCATCTTCCCAATCTTATATTTTTGTTTCTGGTTTTTGTATTCATTTACTTATCATTAAAGGAATTTGAACTGAAAAAGCCCGGGCCCCTTCCATTCATTGTATTTATAATTCTATTTATTGTTTTCTCCCTTTTCCCCAGGGTTGCTCTGTATAATCCGGTTAAAATTAAAACTGATGCCGGTGTATCATTTCTGGTTCATGGAAATCCCTACCCGAAATCAGATATACTGGAGGAATACAGCCTCAATATAAAAGATAGTTTTAAGGGGACAATTACAATTTCAACGATAAAGAAATTAAAACAGATCGGTCTTCTGATCTCCGGCCAGCAAGACCGGGGGGAGATCACTTTGTCGGGTATTGATATGCCTTCTGTTGTTATCGGAGTAAAGGAAAATACTGATAAAGATTTTCATGTGACAGATCTGCATTATAAAAAGATCAAAGGGAGATATTTTTATACTTTACATTTCAGTTTATGTTACCGATTGTTTGACGGGCTTAATATAAAGGTCATACCTTACTAATAAAATTTCAGGGAACTTTTTTTACTGCTTTGTCGTTTTACGCGGTGTAAAGTATGATTTCTTCCGGAGGATCTGAATTATGAGTGATCTAATAAAAAAAACTCAATGGTATAACAATGATCTTTTCTTACCTGGAGGGTTGGCATTCCTTAAGATCCTGATACATCTCCCGATTCTTACCCGTTATGGATATCATCAAGATGAACTTTACTTCCTCGCTTGCGGGAAGCACCTTGCATTTGGTTATGTGGATCATGCCCCCCTTGTTCCATGGATTGCCTGGTTATCTGAAACATTGTTCCCTCAATCTCTTTTTGCTTTGA
>JAGLQR010000097.1 GCA_023136725.1 Candidatus Aminicenantota bacterium | reverse complement strand
GATAACCAAAGCGATCGTTGAGAAAAAATTCTCAGAATTCGATACTATCCGTCATAATCTGGATTTCATTACAATGACCCATTATTATGATAACGGGAACTTCACAGAGGTCTTTTCCGAACTGACCTACAAGAATATTCTTGGTGAAGTAATATCGATGAAAGGCCTTAAGCAATTAAGGATTTCCGAGACAGAAAAATTTGCCCATGTAACATTTTTTTTTAACGCACTCAAAAATGACCCATTTCCGGGAGAAGAAAGGATACTGATAAACAGCCCGCGAGTAGCAACATATGATAAAAAACCTGAGATGTCCGCACTCGAAATAACTGAAAAGCTGATCAATGAGATCAAGTCGGACAAATATGACCTTATAATTGTCAATTATGCAAATTGCGATATGGTGGGGCATACGGGAGTTTTTGATAAAATAGTAATAGCTGTAGAAACGGTTGATCTCTGCACAGAAAAAGTTTCCAAAGCAATCCTTGAAAAGAACGGTATTGTGATCCTGACTGCAGACCATGGAAATGCGGAGGAGACAAAACTCAAAGACGGGTCACCAATGACCTCCCATACAACAAACCCGGTCCCGTTAACCCTGATGGGAATAGAAGATGCCGAACTGAGATCAGGAGGGAAACTCAGTGATATAGCTCCAACAATCCTGAATATTATTGGTATCGAAAAACCTGCTGAAATGGACGGTTCCAGCCTTATCATAAGAAATCCCAAATAATGTGAATTTGCTCCTTTTTGTTAAAAGTCATAACTTTATTGTTTTTTTTATTTAAAAAAAATATAATCTAGCCTAAATAGGAGGATATATGAGAAATATGTTCAAAGTTATCAGCATTATTGTACTTATGATAGGACTCTCGTTCAGCACATATTCAAATGGTTTAAATCTGAATGGAATGGGTACTAAAGCTATAAGTATGGGTGGTGCATTTATTGCAGTTGCAGATGATTACAGTGCAGTATTCTGGAATCCGGCAGGATTGACACAGATGGACAAAGCAAACTTATCTGTTTTTTCATCCATTATAATTCCAACCGGAACTTATCAATACGCTCCTGCAGGGATCGACATGGAAACGGAGAGCAAGATGTTCCCGGCTCCGGCTCTTACATATTATAAACCCCTGTCTGATAAACTGGTATTCGGATTGACAGTTTATGCAACATCAGGTGCTGGTGCTTATTGGGATGGAGCTCCTCTGGTTCCTTTCAACACTGGATTCCCGGCAAATACAAAAGTTTATACATGGGAAAGTCAGGTCGGAGGAATTACTTTTTCACCTGTTGTAGCTTACAAAGTAAGTGATAAGTTCTCACTTGGAGTAACCCTGAATGTAACATACGGTATGCTTGATATGAACAGACAGGCAAACGGCTTCCAGTTCACAGAATCAGCACATGGAATAGGTTTTGGTGCAACTTTCGGAGCACTTTTTAAACCTTCAGACAAATTCAGCATCGGATTCACTTTTAAAACTCCTCAAAAGCTCTCGCTTAAAGGTGATATTGCTCTGGAAGGCCTGAGTGCTGCAGTCCCGATCCCGGGATTGACAGATTCAGTAGAGACCACAAGAGAGATCACATGGCCGATGTGGATAGGTGCAGGTGTTGCATTCAAGCCTACTGATAAGCTTACAATCGCTTTTGATGTTCAATACACCAAATGGTCAGAACTTGGTGAGATCCATGCCACAACTGATGATGCAATGTGGAGTGCGACTTTACCATTTGTAGGAACATTAATTGATGGAGCTACATATGAATTGATGTGGGAAGATGCTACACAAATAAGAGTAGGATTTGACTACAAACTGTCTGACACTTTCTCACTGAGAGGCGGATATTATTATGATCCTGCCCCATCACCGGATACAACACTCAACATTCTTCTTCCAAGTATCACTTACAATGTGTTTACCGTAGGATTCGGTTATCACACTGAAAAGTTAGTTCTCGATGCAGGCTTCGAATATTTAAGCGGAGCTGACAGAGAAGCTGATATGTCTCTTGGAAAAGCAATGCCCGGAACACACGGGATGAGTATGCTGGTTCCCACCATCAGTCTTACACTAATCTTTTAATAACACTAAATTTAATAAAAAGGGGAAAGGTTCACGCCTTTCCCTTTTTTTTTATTGAATAAAAAGCACTCATATAGGATAATAACCGTTCAGGAGGAAAAATGGATAATGAGATACATATTCCGACAGATGTCCCCAACGGGAGCATAAATGAATATCTGTCAAATGCCGATGAGATCACATTGGGGTCCGGCAGATTGATGCTTTTTGCAGGTGATCAGAAAATTGAACACCTGAATGCAGATTTTTACGGTGAAAACATCCATGAAGATGATAATGATCCCGAACACCTTTTCAGGATAGCCGATAAAGCTGAGATCGGTGTTTTTGCAACTCAGTTGGGATTGATATCAATGTATGGCAGTGATTATCCGGAAGTTCCCTACCTTGTTAAGTTGAACTCAAAAACAAATCTGGTCAAAACCTCTCATAAAGATCCGATATCACTTCAGCATATTGACATGGAACAGGTGATTGATTTTAAGAACAAATCAGGACTGAATATTCTCGGTGTAGGCTACACAATATACCTTGGCAGCGAGTTTGAACATTTAATGATCAGAGAGGCAGCTCAGGCCATCCGCCATTGTCATCAGCATGGATTGGTATCAGTATTGTGGATATATCCGAGAGGCCAGTCTGTAAAAGATGAGAAAGACCCGGATCTTATAGCAGGTGCCACAGGAGTAGCCGCTACTCTGGGAGCAGATTTTGTAAAAGTAAATTACCCGAAAAAAGATGGTGAAAAATCGGCCGAAGTTTTCAAAAGATCGATTAAAGCAGCCGGGAAAACAAAAGTAATCTGTGCCGGAGGATCAAGCACTGACCCGCAGTTTTTCCTACAACAATTGCACGATCAGATCCATATATCCGGAGCAATGGGAAATGCAACAGGAAGAAACATTCATCAGAAATCTATTGAGGATGCGGTCCGGATCGCAAATGCAACTTCAGCCATTACGATCCATAATCGGAGTGTTGAAGAAGCTTTTAAGATATACACCGGAAGTTAAAAATTCCTGTTTTTTAACGGCCTGTTTCAGCTGTCAGCACCAATATCAGAGCTGTTAATATTGTTGTTTAAATTGACACATATTTTCAATTCTGCTAATATCGTTTGTTAATACACGGAGGAATAATGATTAAAGGAAGACACCTTTTCACATCTGAATCAGTCACTGAAGGACATCCGGACAAGATCTGCGACCAGATCTCAGACGCAATTCTGGATAAATGCCTCACTCATGACAAAGAATCAAAAGTTGCAATAGAATGTTTAATAAAAACCGGAGCTGTTGTAGTTGCCGGGGAAATAACAACAGACTGTTATGTAAGAATTCCAAAAATAGTAAGAGATACCCTTAAGGAGATCGGATATACAAAATCAAGTTTTGGTATGGATGCAGACACAACTGCTGTATTTGTTCATATCGAAGAACAATCATCCGACATCTACCAGGGAGTAAACTCAGAAGATGGCCAATACAGGGAACAGGGTGCCGGAGATCAGGGAATGATGTTCGGATATGCAACAAATGAGACCGAAAACTATATGCCTCTCCCTATTGATATGGCTCATAAACTCACAAAAAAAATGGCAGAGGTCAGGAAAAACGGGACTCTCCCCTACCTCGGGCCTGACGGGAAATCACAGGTAACCGTAGAATATAATGATGGTAAACCCCAGAAAATAACAACGGTTGTTATTTCCAACCAGCATGAAGAGGGATTTGAACATGCAAAAATAAAAAAAGATATCATCGAAGAAGTGATAAAACCTGTTCTTGGTGATCTTATTGATGAAAATACAACATTCTTTGTAAATCCTACCGGCAAATTTGTTATCGGTGGGCCTCAGGCTGATGCAGGTTTAACAGGCAGAAAGATCATAGTTGATACTTATGGCGGTATGGGAAGACACGGAGGTGGTGCATTCTCCGGAAAAGATGCTTCAAAAGTTGACCGCTCAGGCGCATATGCTTCCAGATACATTGCAAAGAACATTGTAGCTGCAGAACTTGCAGACAGATGTGAAGTTCAGCTGGCTTATGCAATAGGAGTTGCCGCCCCTGTATCTATAATGGTAAACACATTCGAAACCGGAAAGATCAATGAACAGAGAATCGTTGAACTTATCAACGAGGTATTCCCTCTTAAACCGGCTGATATCATAAAAAAACTCGGATTAAAAGAACCGATATTCAAGCAGACGGCTGCTTACGGCCATTTCGGAAGGGATTCTTTCCCCTGGGAAAAACTCGACAAAGTTGAAGAATTAAAAAGACTGTCAGGGGTAGATTAAAGAATAAAAATATATGAAAAAGGAAAAATATAAAGTTCTCATAACAGATGATGAACGTGATATAAGAGAACTTTTAGGAGATTTTCTTGAGGACAAGGGCTTTCAATTTTTCCTTGCCGAGAATGCATTTGATGCACTGGCAATTTTCAAGGAGAATCCTGATATCGATATAGTTATGTCCGATATCAGGATGCCGGGAAGATCAGGCCTCGATCTTCTTGGAGATATCAAACAAATGGATGAAGATGTTGTTGTGATAATGATCTCTGCCGTTAAGGACATCGAATCAGCTATTTCAGCTATGTCCAAAGGTGCATACGATTATGTTTCAAAACCATTTAAACTTGCTGAAGTCGGGATCATTGTCGACAAAGCAATTGATAAAAGAAAGCTGACACTTGAGAACCGCGAATATCAGCGGGAACTTGAGATAAAAGTTGCTGAAAGGACGGAAGAATTGAAAAACGCATTGGATGAATTGGATACAACATACCTGATGACGCTGGAATCGCTTGCAACCGCACTCGATATGAGGGATGAGGAAACCCAGGGACATTCAGTAAGGGTTTTGCAATATGCAATGAAGCTGGCTGGACTGCTGGGGATAACGGATCCCGTTAAACTTAAAACACTTGAGTATGGGTCTCTTCTTCACGATATAGGCAAAATCGGGATACCAGACTCTATTTTAAAGAAACCTTCCAGGCTTAGCAAAGAAGAGTGGGAGATAATGCGCACCCACCCCAGGGCAGGATATAAGATACTCAGCAACATAAAATTTCTTGAAGAGGCATCGAAGATCGTTCTTCATCATCATGAGAACTTTGACGGAAGCGGTTATCCGGGAAAACTGAAAAAGGATGAAATCCCCCTGGCCGCAAGAATATTTTCGGTTGCAGATGCTCTTGATGCTATGACTTCACACCGTTCATACAGAATAGCCCTCTCTTTCGAAGAAGCCGAAAATGAATTGAAGCAATGTTCCGGAACCCGGTTCGATCCGGAAGTAATTAGTGCTTTTTTCTCTATCACGCTTGAAGAGTGGGAACAGGAAGGGCTGAAAGCCGGTGAAAAAGTTAACAAATATCACTCCAGGAATAACTAGTTGATATCAATTTTGAACATAAGAGCATCATCCTTAGGATTGCTATAGTAACCTTTTCTTATCCCGGAAAATCTGAACCCAAATTTCTCATATAGTTTAACTGCACCTGTATTTTGTGACCTTACTTCCAGAAAAATTTCAATCACACTTTCTTTTATCGCAAAAGTTTTCAAAAAAGACAACAAACTCGCTGCAACTCCTTTTCTCCTTTCCGGAATACAGACAGCAATATTATTAATTTCGACAATATCATCAATTTTCCGGAATATGATAAATCCTTTTATCCCTTCTTCTTTCAAGCCTTTGAAAACAAGTATAGTGGATAATCTCCCCGTAAGTTCATCCTCAAAAAATGACCTTTTCCATGGATTAGGTGAACTTTCTCTTTCAATGTCCAGGATGTGATCAAGATCATCCGGTGTTGCCGGTTCAATCTTTCCGGGGGCTGAAATTTTTTTCCGCATCCGGGATCCTTATATATGACGGCTCGAGTGTATCTGTCCCTTTAATATAATTGCCGGCTTCATATTCTGTTAATGCAACACCCCCGATCTCACTTGCAATAAAAGGAGACCTTTTTACTATAATACTTTCAGGGAAATCTTCTGTAAGGAGATCGTGATAAACTGACACACCGGCTCCGGTAAAATATATGCCCTTATCCTCTTTTATTACTTCTTTTAACTCCTCTGCTTTTATGAGCGCAGGTGCGATAATTTTTTTCAATTGATTATCCCCGGCATGGTACGAAGCATAATAAACTTCTCCTCTGCGGGCATCAAGGATGGAGATGACAGTCTTTTTCGTATAAAATAATTTTGCAGCTACCGCTTCCAGAGAGCTCACAGGAACAACAGGAACAGGGTTGTTAAAAAATATCCCCTTCAATGTCGCGAGCCCCACTCTGATACCGGTAAAAAGCCCGGGGCCGATGGAAGCTCCGACCAGTTCGATATCATCTGCTCCGATCGTTAAAGATGAGAAAATGGAATCAATATAGGAGACAAGTGTTTCAGACAACTCTCCCGAGGAAATAAAGTTGTATTCTGCAAGAATTCTTTCTCCATCACGGACTGCAATAGAACAATTGGGTGAACTGGTGTCAATAGAGAAAGTGAGGCTCATACAGCTTTTTCAAGGACTACCCTTGTTCCTAATTCAATATTCGAAAATTCAACCTTATCCATATAATTGTTCATGATCA
>JAGLQR010000096.1 GCA_023136725.1 Candidatus Aminicenantota bacterium | reverse complement strand
AAGGGAATTCTCTTCTCAACTTCTACATTCAGAAATTTTGACATTTTGTCATACCCGTTTTCCGCAGTAACTGCTATCTTTTTCAGCAATTTAATATCATCGGTGTAGTGATAAATTCTGAAGTTGGGAGTGTCAAAATATTTCCAGTTAAATCCTTTTTCGACAACTTTGTTTTTGCCATAATAATAAGAAAAAAATTGAGATGATAATATTACCGGCAGAGCAAAGATCAATACAAATATGATTAATTTATTTAATTTTTTTTCCATTTTTTATCCTGTTTATTTAATTAAATATCTTGTTTCCAGTCTTCCCAGTCCCATGACAAGCCTTACAAATTTTTCTGTGATCTTCCTGAAGAGGAATTCAAAATTATAAGCGGGTTTTTTTCTGTCCGCTCCGTTATAAGTTTCTTTAAGTTTTTTCGAAAAAATGTTTTTTCCCGTTGCTGCATCCCTGAAGAATATTTCAAGTTGCAACTCCCAGTTCTCTATCTTTACAAAGATCCGCCTCTTCTTTCTCCCTTTTTGTTCATCAATGACATTTCTCTCTTTTATTTTCAGAGAAATTTCTCCACCTATCAGGAGTAGTTCACCTTCCTTCAAGTCAGAAACAGGTTTTTCTTCGGAGTTATATCTTCTGATCGGTTTTTTAATTGTTTTAGGAAGTTCATTTAAGAAGAAATAGTCGATACTTGGACCAGGATCATACTCAGAAGGGAATTTCTCGACCTTTACAGGATCATAGACAATGTCTTTATACTTAATAAAATCTATAGTTGTCGAGCTTTTAACCGGGATTCTCACAATATTTACAGGCTGAGTCCTGCAGCTCCCGATTATGAAAGTAATTACGACAGCATATACTATTATTATCGCTCTTCTCATTTTCTTCTCCGTTTGTCTTTCTTTTTCATCTTTTTCAGGTCTTTCTTCTCCTCAAAGTCAGATTCAATGTCAGGATTCATCCTTTTTTTCAACCTGCTGATATTTCTTTTTATATATTCATTTCCCGGAGAGAGTTTTAATGCTTTCTGATACTCCGCCTCCGCTTCGGCTAATTTATTCTGATATTCGAGCGAGATTGCAATGTTATTATGAATGGCAGCAGAATCATCGCCGGCCTTGAGAGCTCTAGTCCATCTGTAATATGCTTCCTTCCATAATCCTCTTTTTGCGAGTTTATTTCCAAATTTAAATTCAGTATTCACTCTGTTTGCTGAACAACCGGTCAGAAAGAATACTACCAACAATATTAAGGTAATCTGTTTCAAAAGATCCTCCTGTTATAAAAATCTCTAGCATTATATTTTTTTGTTTTTTGTATAACTCTGTTCATTCGAAATAAGTAGCAATATTGTTTCCCGCTTTTAAATCAGGATTTTGTAACATAATTGTGACAGGAAAATTAATTCAAGGACGTTTAATAGTGTCTCACGCTCTATATAGGGCTGTGACTCCGTGTCCCCTTTTGTTTTCGGGATATGGTAAAATTGTGGCAGGGATAAATAATAATGATAAAAGGGACCGGGGCTGACATAATAGCAATTGAAAGGATTAAAAAAGCCATAACCAAGGACGAGTATTTTACAAAAAAGATCTTTTCGCAAGAAGAGTCTGAGTACTGCAATTCAAAATTGAAGAAGGAGATCCACTTTGCGGGTCGGTTTGCTGCAAAAGAGGCTTTTTTCAAGGCTCTTGGAACCGGTTACAGAGATGGGATGAAATGGACAGAGATCAATGTCATCAATGATGAACTTGGTAAACCGGAAATCCGTATATCTGGGAAAACACTTGATGTCTTTAAAAAGAAAGGAATGAGCATCATAAACCTTTCGATCTCACACACCAAGGAATTCGCTGTCGCCTTTGTAATTATCGAATAATCAAGGCGTTCTCAGCTTCATGACATAATAGGGGGGACGGTGCTTGACATTTTGACATTTTCCAAATCTACTTTAATCATGAAAACTTGCCTTGCGAATACATAGGGGACAATTATACAAAATGTTGCAGGTTTTGCTTGGCACGAAATAAAAATGTCAAAATGTCAAGCACCGTCCCCCCAATTGTATGTCAAGTGGTAGCCATTTCAAATTGATTTTTAATTTTTTCTATATTAAAATTTGAAGTTAAAAAGGATCTGTGAAATTTCCGGATCTTAAATTTGGAGAAAATTATGAGGAACTTCCTTATTAAGTCAAAAACAATCGAAAATGTCGGTGTTTTATATCCGACCGGGCATCTCGATGCACATAGTGTCGAGAAATTCGAAAATGAAATGATAAAAATGCTTGATGACAGCATTGTAAAGATCGTAGTAAACTGCAATGAACTGAATTATATCAGCTCTGCGGGAATGGGAATTATCATGGGGTATCTTGATGAGATAAGGGAAAAAGGCGGAGATATAAAACTGTCAAATGTGATTGATCGGGTTTATGAGATATTTGATCTTGTCGGGTTTACAGAGATATATGAATTTGTAGATAGTGAAGAAAATGCAATAGAAAAATTTAAAAATGTTTCCTGAAACTCCAGAACTCTCAGTTTCTATTCCGGCTAAGACCGAGTTGCTGAAAATGCTTGTTGAACTGACAAACCATATTGCAGTGAGAAATTTTTTTCCTGCTTCAGAATCAAGAAAAATCGCTCTTGCTGTTGATGAAGCAATAACCAATGTGATTAAGCATTCCTACAAAGAGTCCTCCGATGCGGAGATAAAACTTGATTTTTTCTGCAGTAATGAAGGGATGAAAATAAAAATTGAATTTTCGGGGATTCCCCCGCAACTCAGTGATGCAATGGTCAATCTTGAAAAAATGATAAAAGCCAAGAAGAAAGGGGGATTGGGCGTTGCATTGATCAAGAGGATAATGGATTCTGTTGAATATAGTACTATAAAAGATACAAACTATCTGGAAATGATCAAATGGAAGAAAAGCAGTTAAAAGAGCTGGTCAAAGAATTAAAAGTCAAAAAATTTCAGTTCAACTCAATATACGAATTTTCCTCTTCAATTTATTCTTCTTTTAATCTTGAGAATATATTCCGAATCTATTTTTCCACGATCATGGGTCACATGGGAATTACAAGAGCTTTTTTCCTTGATGAGAAGAATGGCCTTCTTGAGAAGAGGGGATTCAGAGTTCAAAAAGCCGAAATGAATGTTCTTGTAAAGGGATTGAAGAAATATAAAAAAAAATGGGATTTTCTTGAAGTTAAAGATATAGAGATAAAAAATCCTAAACTTTTCGAACTTTTATCACAAAAGAATATAGCTTTATTAATTAACCTATCTGAGAAAGGCGCGAAAAATACTGTTCTGGGGCTTGGCCTTAAATTCAACAGGCTGAATCTGAGCCAGGATGATCTTGACTTTGCTTTTTTTCTGTCAAGATTTGCTCTAATCGCAATTGAGAACAGTTTTATGATATCCAAGATGATCGAAAAGCAGAAAATGGATCATGAGATCAACATTGCGAAGGAGATTCAACTATCACTTCTCCCGCAGGAAATACCGGAATTTAAAAATTTTGATATTGCTGTGAGATATGAACCTATCAATAGTGTTGGTGGTGATTATTATGACATACTTAAAGAGAGGAATGGGAAAACTCCAGTTCTTATTGCAGATGTTGAGGGGAAAGGATTATCTGCTGCTCTCCTTGCCGCTTCCTCCCAGGCTGTTTTTCATTCCATGAATGATCTTTATTTTTCTGAACCTGAAGATTTCATTTCTAAAGCCAATTCTCTTATTTATGATTTCACAAGAGGTGACCGTTTCATTACAATATTCTGGATGGTCATTGAGGACAGAGAAAAAAGCATTTCTTATGTTAATGCAGGTCACATAGAACCAATACTTATATCAGGTAAAAAAACTTATCCCCTCTCGAAAGGTGGATTTTTAACCGGATTTACTAACGATGCCAGCTATGAAAAAGAGCACCTTTTACTCAAATCCGGAGATGTAATAGCTGCATTTACAGATGGAGTGCCAGAGATTATGAATAAAGCCGGTGATGAGTTCGGAGTTGAAAGGATCATAGATTATATAAAGAAACATAAAGACAAAACGGCATCTGAACTTAATGATGGATTATACAAGCAAATGTTCAAGTTCAGCGGAAATATCAGACCGACAGACGACTGTACTTTAATAATATTGAAAGTAAAATAGCAATTTTCTTAATATTCGAATTCCCTCTGTTCTTCCTCTGCAGTATTTACAATTCCGGGAGCATCAGATCTCGGACAGACATTTTCACATATTCCACAACCGATACAAAGATCGGGGACCACGTATATCTGTTTTACCTTCACAAGCTTACCTTCAAAGTTCCATACATCTACCTCTCTGAAACGGATTGCCTTGTCGGGGACAGGGCAATGTTCTTCACAAACTGCACAATTGTACCCGTCCGCATAGGTGTAGCATCTGTCTTTTACCACTACAGCAATGCCTATTTTAAAATTCTTTTTATCTTCCAAACTAAGTGTTTCAATAGCATTTGTCGGGCACACCTGGGTACATCGGTAGCATTCGTATTCACAATATCCGGTTAATGGTTCCAGTATCGGAGTCCACAGCCCGTCGATACCTGTTTCAAAGAGTGCAGGCTGAATAAAGTTCGTCGGACAAGCCTGCATGCACTCTCCGCACCTTATACATCTGTCAAGGAAATCGGATTCAGAGACCGATCCGGGAGGCCTTTCAAAATTGTGTATCCGGGATTTTGATGTCCCGGCAATTCTTGGCAGTGAGGCGAAAAACATTCCGGAAATTAACGATCCCGTGATCCTTCTCCTTCCAAGATCGATCTTATTTACACTACCCTTTACATGAAATCTGAATTTCGTATTAATTGAATCTGGAGGGCAGGAATCTTCACAATTATAGCAGACCATACACTCAGACTTCATATAATCCTGATATGGGCTCCCGTTATAAGTGCAATCAGAAGAGCAGACATTACACTTTTTGCAACTCCCTTTATCCACATCGAGGTTTAGAATGCTGAACCTGGAAAACAGTCCGTATAAAGCTCCCAATGGGCATAAATAATTGCAGAAAAATCTTCTCTTGTAAAAATTTGCAGCAATTAAAAGGAAAAAAATGAATCCTATAAAAACTGACTGCAGATATTTTCTCGGTTTATTAGGGAGTATGTTTTTTTTTGAAAATTCATATGCCGGTTTCAACCCTTTTGCAATGATCCCCGATTCTTCTGCTCCCTCCTTCAGCGTCTCCTCGATAATGTAGTTCGCTGAAGGGCTGACAGCGATGGAAGTACTGCGTGTCAGAATTGAGAACGGGTCCAGCCATCCACCGATATTTGTACCGAAAAGGGCCATGAGCAGGATAAGTGTCAGTATCACATATTTCAGTTTTATCAGTTTGTGATCTACCTGTTCCACCCTCTTTTTTCCCCGACCGAATAGCCATGAAAAGAAATGGTGGATAGTCCCCATTGGGCATACCCATCCGCAGAAAAAGCGGCCGAATACAATAGTGAGTGCCAGCGGGATCAGTGACAGGAGAAAAAGATTGATTAGAGTATGGGTGGAGAACAGGTTTATGATCAGTAATAACGGGTCAAAATAGAAAAAGTAATTGGAGTATTTAAATGTTTCGGTGGCTGATGCGCCTGTTCTGATCAGAAGCCAGAAAAAAACAACAAGAAAAACTACCTGAAAAAAGATACGAGCAAGTTTTTTTTTGGGATATTTTGAAATCATTTTCACTCAGATTACAAAAGTTTTTATATTGATATTCTTTATATTTTTCTGTCCCATTCCCCTTCTGAATCCGGCATCGATAAAATCTATCTCATCGATATTTTTACCGAACAAGTCTACTGCAACAACATCTGCCTCAAATATATTTTTAGAGCAGATAACAGTTTTTTTGAGTTCCACATCACTGAGCCTTCCTCCGACCGGGCCGTTCTT
Organism: Candidatus Aminicenantota bacterium; assembly: GCA_023136725.1. Lineage (GTDB taxonomy): Bacteria > Acidobacteriota > Aminicenantia > UBA2199 > UBA2199 > UBA647. The sequence goes on along the minus strand of JAGLQR010000096.1, from coordinate 769 downwards.
TTTGAGAATTCTGTAGGCATCAACAATTGTAAGGTCAGTTTTAAATCCATTAGCCAGATCTGCTATGTTCTCACCCATATTCCTGTGGAGTTTTCCTCTCCTGCCGCCTATGATACCGAACAGATTTTTCATTCCGATAGTTAGTCCTGCACTGGAATGATGTTTGAGTATCGGAACATTAATGAATTTATCAACTTCAAGGTGATCCCTGAAAACGGGCCATTTTTTAATTTTTTCCCCGTTGAACGGGTGAACTACCAGCCTGTTCTCATCAGAGAATCTGATTTCTGCACCACTTTTTTCAACAGCATCCTTTATTCCGCTTCTTCTATATGTGTCCTCGGATTTATGGCAACTATTATCCATTACGATAACTTTTTTTGCTCCAGCATCAAAGACCATCTCTATTACTGCTTTAAGTACTTCGGGATTTGTGTTGGCGGCATGTTCGACTTTTCTGTTCCAGCCGATATTTGGTTTTATCATTACTATGTCCTGTTTGCTGATAAATTTTTTCATTCCGCCGATAAGCTCTACGCCCTTTTTTGTTATTTCGTAAGGCGATTCTCCGGTTACTTTCGAGACCGGATCAACCCCGCCCGAAGATAATAGCGGCAAACCTGAAATACCTGCTGTCGCAGTTATTGCAACAGAAGTTTTAATGAATTCTCTTCTTCTCATCTGTGCTCCTTTTTAATATTATCCATAATTTCAGTTTGATTTTCAACATCATTTTTTGAATTTGTGAAGAGCAGATACTATTGACATA
>JAGLQR010000095.1 GCA_023136725.1 Candidatus Aminicenantota bacterium | reverse complement strand
TCGGAGTGGAAGCAGATTTCTATGAAATGCAGGCAGATGCAAAAAATGTGATCCATGTTCTCTGGATGAGACAGGGAAGCTGGTTCTATGGGCAACTTAAGAATAATGAGATCATAAATACAGAAGCCATTGCCGGTTTGGGATATGTGGCTGTAAACAAATTCAGGCCGAGAATCTCGGTTATGCCCGATGGTTCCGAAGTTCATTTTTGTTATACGAACAAAGAGACTGCCGCTAACGTGATCAGCCATGCATACAAAGACAGTTCAGGATGGCATAGAAAAACAGCATATACGGCAGATTATTCAAGACTCGTCCAATATCCGGGAATGGCCGTTGACGGCCAGGGAGTTGCCCACTTTACATTTGTAAGATATTCTTCAGGATCAAACCTTATTCCCACAATGTATGTCAGAAGAGCACCCGGCGGAGAATATATACAGATGGATTACCTCTCTCCGAAAGCGGTCAGGAATATATGGCCCGAAATCTACAATGACAAGAACGGGAATGTTCATGCAATGTGGAGTATAGATAAAAAAACTCTATATTATAGATTTGCGGAAGCCGGGGGAGACCTGTCACAGAGTACCACAATAAAACTCCCCACTATAAATTATTATAATAAACAACCTGATGCATTCCTCGATTCTGAAAATAATATTCATATTTGTTTTCTCGCATATGAAAAACCGGGAACACGGATAAACCAGGGGCACACATATGCCAACATGGATGATCTCGATTTTATTGAAACTGAACATTGCAATCCTGAGTTAATCAAAATGGAAGGACATTATCATGATGATCCGGTTATTGCTGCAAAAGATCCGGACAATGTATATATCTCATGGGCAAGAGAATCTGCGGCGAACCAGGTAACAAGAGTAGATCTGGCGAAGAAAACTGACGGCGTCTGGAAATTAACAAGCCTTGATAATAGTGCATTACTGAAAACTGACAGTAAACCTGCCATCGCAATGAGCAAGAATAAAGTTCATATAATGTGGAGATCCAGCACTAAAACTATGAAGGTTTATACAGAAACTGTTGGTTATGGAACCGGTATAAGTGCTCCTGTTGATGGGGATAATGTTTGCGGCCCAATAGTGAATTTCGAAGCAAATATGGATCCGGAAACTGTTTCCAGTATTGAATTTTTTGTCGACGGAACTTCAATCGGATCTTCCAGCGAAGAGCCTTTCTCCGTTGATTGGGATGCTACCGAAGAAACTCTCGGACAGCACGCACTCAGCATAAAAGCATCAATGACAGACGGATCCACACTCGAAGATGCGATCACAATAACTCTCAATTGCCCTCCGGAACTCAGCATCATCAACCTTGTAGACGGAGGATGTGTGTCCGGAACAGTTGATATCGAACTTTATGCAAATGATGATCGTGACGAACTCACAAAAGTTGAATTATTTATTGATAACGATCTCGTAAGCACATTTACATCTGCCCCCTATTCCTACACATGGAATACAGATGGTTTAAGTGAAGGAAATCACTCTGTCAAAGCTATTGCATATGAAGCAAGCGGGCAGACAACTACAGATAGCGTAACAGTGAAGACATGTCCTGTTTACCAGCCATTGAATCTCACCGGAGAATTCTCTCTTAAGCAAACAATTTTCTTCAGAGAAAGCTCTGCTGTACTCAATTGGGAAGCAAATCCTTCAAACGCTTCGGTAGCAGAATACAGAATATATCGGATCGTTAAAGGTATAAAAGAGTTAGCTCTGACAGCAGATCCAGGAACATTCACTTTCAAGGAAGTAGTAGACGATAGTGTGGAAGTTCTGGCATATGCAGTTACTACCGTTGATAATTCCGGCAATGAATCAACCGGAGCTTTTGTAATCCTAGAAAAAGTACAATAACAAATCAATAAATCTGATAGTTCAGGCACTTTAATGGTGCCTGAACTATTAAATATATAATAAACTTCTTAATTAATTCCGGATTCTTTTCAAAAGTATAAACATACCCTTTATCTTGGTCCCTGAAGTGCGACAATCAGTTCATATACTTTTTTTGAATATACTTGATAAGATCAGGTTTTATGGCAGCACTCTTAAGTAAGAGGTTGTTTTTCCTGAAATTTACAAATTTTAATCTGACAAACACAAGGTCGTTATCCATATTTATTGTAAAAGGATATAAGTTTTTCCCAATCTCTCGAATCCTTATATTGCCGGAATCTTTGCCTTTCGATGAAAAAACATCATATTGAACAACAGCATCTTCATTTGCCGAATAATTCCCGGTCAGAGGTTCCGTAAAAAGTGTGATCAGGTAATCTCCCGGATCAAGGGGAAATATCAAACTTTCTTCAAAAAACCGGCTGGTTATAGGATCCTTCTCAAGGATCATAGTATTCACAAGATCATATAAAGGCAGGTCCACTGATGTATCATGATACATTTTTATGATCCATTCGCGATATTTTTCTCCCGAGAATATTTCGGGGATTCCCCCCGAAAATTCCTGATTCAACCTGTAGTCATTTTCATAGAACATTTTTTGTTCATTCTCAGGTTCGAACACAACATAATAAACAGGGAATTTGGCCGATAACAATTTATCTGCCGGATAAACTTCAATTGAATAAACAGAACCGAAATAAAGAGAACTTTCAGGAACATTCTCTATACGGATCTCATTTACTACCTCTTTTCTATCTAACCCTTTCAGGGTCCCCTCCTGCCCATTGATCCTCACCTTCATTTCCGGTAACAACCCGATAGAAAATATTCTAATTCTAAAAGACGTGATATCCTTTTCAGAAAATGCCATAGCAGAACAATATCCTGACTTCGATCTCATGAATCCCTTCGATTTTTCATATCTCTGATCCGGATAGAAAAAATCACCTCCATTCCCGGAATACATCTTTGGCAGTTCTATATTCAAATAAGTTGATTCTACATCCCGGAGTTCTTTAGAGATTCTATATAGAAAATGAATGTCAATATCCCAATCCTGAATCATTCTTCTTTCAATTTTATGAAAAACCCTGAAATTTGAAATGTCTATATGATCAGGATCATTTAAATCTTTAAAATCTGCCAGCTTCTTTAATGACCATGCATTTACTTGGATAAGGTCCGGCTTGCCCCTTTTCCTGAAGACACGATTGATCTCCAGTTTTTTCCTGAATCTTACATCTCCCTTCCTTTTCGGTGTCATAACTTGCGATCCGAATAGATATTTTCTGTTATTCAGATTGTGTTCCTGCCTGTATTTTAGCGAAGATTTGTTTTTTGATTCCAGATTCAACATGTTGAATTTTTTTATAATATTAAATGAACTTCCAATGGATAGATAGATAACAGGAAGAAATACTAAAATTTTCAAAAAGTTCTCTGATCTCTTCTTCAATTTCAACAGATCGAAAAAATCAACAAATAAGGTTTTCGCAATCAAGATGGCCAGAACGGGATAGATCGGGAGCAAAAATCTTCTGCCGTAAAATCCGGTAAGCCCAAAAAAAAGAATATAGATTATAAGGAAAAGGGAAAGGAGCATATCCTTCTTGTTTTTCCTCATAAATGAGAGGACAATTCCTATTATCAGAACCACTGTCAGTATAACTCCGAATTGATCCTTTATGTCAGTAATGAAATTCATATAAATGGAGAAAGGGGAAAGGTCTTGAATATAGACACTACCTTCATTGAAGTTGTAAACATGCAGCAATCTTTTTATATTGCCTATAGGATTAACGATCCAGTTGGGTGAGGAGATGATGAATCCTGAGAATGCCCCGGTTATAAAAATAAAAACTCCTCGAAAAAACCCCAATTCTTTCCTTCTGACAAAGATCGCATAAAGAATAATCAGGAAGAAAACTGCAATATTGTATTTGGCAGCAAATGAAAGTCCGAAGAAGAATGAAGCGAGAAACAGCCAGTTCCTTCGGGAGTTGTCAAGATATCGTAATAGAAAGAACAATGATACAGAGACAAGGAATGAAACCAATATGTCAGATTTGAATATATGTGAGTGTAGAATGAAAACACCATTGAATGCGATCAATAATGTTGATGCAAATGCTACATTTAAATTATAAGATTCCTTCCCGCTCCTGTATATATAGTAAAGCATTAACATTCCGAATATAGCAGAAATATACCTGCCCGCTTCTATCATAAATTTATACCCGATCCCTGTATACAAAAATTCATAACCGGTCTTTACTATACCGAGCAAAAGGAAAACAGATTTATATAAGAGGGACAATAAAAAATGGAGGTATAAAAATAACGGTGGATACTGATTTACAGGGAAAGGATTGCCGTGAAATCCCCAAATCCACTTTGCTATCATATGTTCATCAACTGACTCGAAAGGGATAGATTTATATATTGCCAAGAGGAAAGACAGGAAGATTATCAGGAAGATCAGGGTCCTGTTAAGGCTATCCCTGGTGAAATATTTATCTTTTATAAATGGGGGAAGAATCTTCATCTCAAAATTCTAATTGAAGGCTGATTTTTTGTCAATTTGCCTTAGATGTCAATCCGGGGAAATGACTCATCCGGAACAAGTCCCGCCCTTAAAACAATAATCTAAAAACTGCTAAATCCAATCTTTTTTACAAATATCCCAAAGACTTCAATTTCATTTTATTTTTCTCTGAAACTTTAATTATCCTGGTTTTCCCTCTTTTATTAAAAATATTTCTTTTTATCCTGCTTATTTTATCTTTTAAATAATTGAAAACATTACTATGGTTTTCATTGTCCACTATATTATTTTTTTCATGCTTATCAACATTAAGATCATACAATTCATATTCACAATATTCAGGAGGAGGAAATGAAGAATAATACTCAATCAGTTCTTTAGAGTATTTAAAATTATAAATCAATTTAAATCTGTTCCATATAACAGCAATTTTCTGAGGAAATTTTCCCATACCCTTTTTTTTACTTGTTATATATTTCAGAACTGAAACAATCACTCTGTTTTTATCAATTTCATTCGATCTTATCAGGTTCATTAATGATATTCCATCGGAGTTTATATTTGTCTTTAATCCCATATAGTCAAACAAAGTAGGGAAAATGTCTATAATGGAAGTATTAGCTTTAACTCGAGTTCCTTTATATTTATTATCAGGGAATTTTATCAACAAGGGGATCCTGATCAATTCATTATACAGTGAGTGACCATGGCCCCATCCATGATGATCAAAAAATTCTTCACCATGGTCAGAAAAGAAAACTATCATTGATTTATTATATATATTCTTTAATTTCAAATATTTTATAAATTTTCCGAATTGATGATCAAAATATTCTATTTCACCTTTATAGAGGTATTTGAAAGCCTTTGATTTATAATCTGAAAGACTTTTGAATATTGAGGCTCTTCCCTCTCCTTTCCTATTTCTAAGTCCCTGAGGAATTTTCATCATTTTTGGAAGCTTCATCTTTTTATTGTTTTCTGAATATTTTAAATCCTTATGAAGCTGATAAGGACTATGAACCTGATATGTGTGTAAAAATGCAAATATATGAGATGCGGTCAATGATTCAATTAGAAGTTTACTATTATCGAACATTTTCTCTGACTCACTTTCCATTTGAAAAGCATTAAAGTTTAAGCCTTCCCATTTTATCGAACTATAAATATCAAATCCTCTGAAAAAACCGTATTTGTAATCCAGGAAAATCCCCCCATTAATACTGAATACAAAACTCTGTTCCGCTAAAACTTCCGGATAGACGGAAATTTTATCAGAGAGGCTCATATTTGAATTATAAACCCGATGATTAGATACATTTTTCCCTGTAAATAATGAAATATGAGCAGGGAGTGTCCAACTTGAAGTAGAGAAGCAATTATCAAAAATAACACAATCCTTTGAAAATTCTGTAATACTATTACTGATTTCATCAGTATTCCCATAAACTTCTAGAAAATCCGCCCTCAATGTATCAACAGATATTAAAAATATATATGACTTTTCAACATTTGTAGAAATAATGGGATCTGACAGCAGAATTTTCCCCTGACCTTTGAGTATTAATATTATACTATCCCCTTTTAAAAAATTAATTTTTTTTGAAATATCAATTTTTTTTGAAATATTCCCGGAAGACAATACTTCCAGGACATCCTTTTTTCTTAAATGTACTAATTCAAATTCTATTGATGAGGATTTATCTTCCGTAAAATTTTTTATTGAAAAAGAAATAAATATCTTCCCTCTCAATTCATTTTCGATACATATTTTCTTCAGGCCCTGAACTTTATACATTGAACCTTTGCAAGTTGTATTTGTATCTATATGATGGAAATAATTGAATATTTTATCTGAATCACTCTTCTGGTTCAACTCCATACAGTTTTTATTATTTTTAAGGAGGTTCATTCTTTCAAACTCGGAATCCGTATTAAATTCTGAACTTAACATTAAAACAAATATAGTAAATAAAATTATAAAAATCTTCATGGATTTTCCCCTTGGATCTGCACAACTTGTAGTCCTGTTTTTCATCTCACCCCAAAGTTTACAAAATCATATTTTAATGAAAAGATCCCTCTCTACTTGATTAAAATATGACTCATATCCCTTATCCCTTACTTAGTTGATAGCAATATTCACTTTTTTTGTCAATATTATTTAATGGAAATATTCTAAGTAAGAGTAATTAGATTTCTGAAGTTTGAAATAGTTCTTTTCTATATCAAAGATATCCGAGGGATTTCAGTTCATTTTTAACAGCTTCTGACAATTCACTGATCTTCTTTCTGT
>JAGLQR010000094.1 GCA_023136725.1 Candidatus Aminicenantota bacterium | reverse complement strand
AGGTTTTTTGCCTTCGGGTATCACAACAAGTTTTGATTTTACCGGTTTACCATCAAGTAGAATTCTGATACGAAGATGATCTGATTGTTTTTTATTGAACAGATCTTCAGGAATGATCTCAAGCCCTTCTCCGGTAACAGCTTCAAACCCTTTCCCTGTATATCTGCCGGGGAAAATTATTGCCCTACCCCAGAAAAACGGGAATTTTGAAATCTTTTTTTTTAATTTGTAAACAACAATATACCCGGAATCCCCATCCAATTCTGTTTCCCCTTCCCAGGTTTTCCCATTCACTGAAATTTTTACAGGCTTTTTTATTCCGGCAGCTATAATATCAACACCGGTAATCATCTCCCGTTTCAATAATAATTCACTTTTCGGAAATTTATGCCCGCAGCAGATATATAATTTAATTCCATTTTTTCCATCAATATTATTATAATCAGGAATTATCCACTGGTAATGTGAGAAAACAGGAATGGTAATAATTATTCCCAGGATAAAAAGAAAAATGGTTTTTTTCATCTGGATACCTCTCAAATCAGAACCGGTACATCATTGTAGAGTTTGCCCTGCTGCTACCGGAACTGAATTCAAGTCCGGTCTTGAATATGATATTTTCAGACCCCAGAGGAAAATATATACCTGCAATGATAGAAGTTTCCCCTGAAAAATCACCTAACAGCTCGAGTCCTGCTGCAATACCATGAGGGTCACCTGTGAGTGATGTTTTTACTCCAAGAGCCCATCCTGAAAATTTCTCATCACCTTCTACACCGGTCATCAGATTTATAGTTATGTTCGAATGGTTACCGAACTCGTAAATACCGATCAACATCCCTTCTACGACATTTTCTCCATTTAAAAGTTCCCTGCTTCTTGCAAACGGAACCTCATAAGTTACAGATACAGCAAAGTTCACAGGCAGGCCTTGAGTAATCCTGTATTGGAGAGATAAGGCCATGGCCTCCATGAAGGGTGACGGGCCGTTTGAGCTGAAAGCATTATTCGGTTCTCCTGAAACATGATCAGCTCCGAACTTAGCATAATGGGTATGAAAATCAAACATCAGCCTGTCAGATATCCCGAAGGAGATCCCGGGTGTAAACTCCCAATGGTCAAGTGCAGGATTTGTATTATCATCTACCATATAATCAAAATGAAGATGGAAAATAAATTCACCTTTCCGGGCAGTTGAATAACTCTCCATCTCAATATACTCCATTGCATGATGGGCTTGAAGGATAAAAGAAAATTGAATTACAGATAAGAACAAACCAATTTTAATGAACTTCATAACAACCTCCGTGTTACGTTTTTTTTATTTGTAACACTATGGAGAAGCGGAGTCAAGGCTTTTCTTATTTTTAATGTTTATAGTAAAATAGAGTATGAGCCTAAAAAAAACGACCTTAATAGTATTTTCCATATTCATATTTTCGTATATCCTCTCTTCCGCAGGACAGGCGGAAAAAGATAATTTAAAATATGATTTTTCAATTGAAGCCAGATCTTATTTCTCCAATGATCAGAGGATCCAGTGGAGCGGAGCAGAAGCAACATTCGGTGCTGAGGCAATATTCAACGGGAGTTTAACAAAACTCATCGGGAATTCGGAAGTTTTTGCAGTCGGGGAGTTCAGGTTAAACCAATCATTTGATAACAATATTCTTATTGATGAATTCAGAGAGAAATATATCCAAAATTTTGAAACAGACACATTTCAGATCGCTCAGATATTCATCGGATTCCGATCAAAAAACTTTGAGGTTTCATTAGGGAAAAAAAATTCTGTTTTCGGAAATGATCAGCTTCTTCATCTTACCAACGGAGAGATCTTCCAACCTTTCATAAGGACTGAATCTATACTGTGGTGGGAGACAGGCCTTTCCCTCAAATACCGTAGCGGGATAATCCGTCTTGCTCTTTCCATTGTGAATGGCGGCCCTGAAAAAGATACGAACTCCAGCAAAGCAGCTATTGCAAGGGCCGGAATTGAATTAAACAATTTCACTCTTGGTGTATCTGCGAAGATGCAGGATGGAATCGGATCCGAGTGGCAGAAGCAATATAAGAACCATATTGGAATTGACCTTTCTTTCAGATCGGGTAAATTCACAATATCTGCTGAAGGTATTTATGATGAATACGGATTCAGAAAAGAATTCGACAGCGATGATATTTTCTGGGAACGAAGCCTCTACTATCGGGATCAATTTTATAAAACAGAAACACCTATAACAGGAGTCGGCGGATATGTTGACATCCGGTACAAAAATGAGAAGATCACACTTAACCTTAACTATGGCGAATTCCATCCTGAAGAGATCGGTGATCCTTACCATGATTCACCGATCAGAAGAGGAATTGTTAAATTTATTTATAATTTTTCAAACGAATTTAATCTGTTTATCAGTGCATTAATTGAAAATGACAGAATCAGAGAGCCTGTTTTCTCAGGAGCTAAAGGATACGCATACATAGCCGGATTACATTTCACTTTAAATTAATTTATTTTGAGATATAACGTCAGTTAATCATATTTATAATTAGGAGAAAGAATGAAAAAAACAATTGTATTAATTTCTATTGCTATGATGATTGCCGGAGGATTCTTACTCTCCAACGATAATAAAACGCAGGTTCCCATTCCTGCTTCCAAGATAATGGAGATCTCAGGAAAGATTCAGGCTGTAATGACAAATATTCCATTAGGACAAGATTCACATGGCGGTGCACCGGTAGCATTTACCAAAGTAAAAGTGAAAGATTCCACGACAGGGATGGAACATTCTATCCAGGTAGCACCCGGCCATTTTCTGAGACTTAAAGGGATGATACTTCATAAAGATGATCAAATAAGAATAAAAGCATTTAAACCGGACAATTCCATGGAAATAAAATCAATGGAGATTGAAATAAAAGGGAAAATCCTCATACTGAGGGATCAGTTTGGTAAAGGAGCTTGGGAAAAACCGGAACTCAGGCCCAAAAGGACTGGATTTAAAGTAAGATAATTCATATCAGGTAAGTCAGTATCTCATTGAGGACTACCATTCTTGAGGGGACTACTCTATAGTATTTTTCTGTCTCCTCAAGAAATCCTTCTTCGATCAGTTCACGGATCCGGGACTCATAAATAGTAAATTTCTCTTTTTCTATTCCCTTTGTAAGCCTTAGCCCGGTTACCAACGATCTTTTAACAGGATCATTCTCAATTCTGTCAGCTATAGGGATCTTCATGCTTTCAATTGACCTGCAATAGTTTTCCATATCTGAATAATTTGTATAATCAATTCCACTCTCATAGCCGGATGCAGACAGCCCTGCCCCGATATAGCTCCCCCCTTCCCAATAGTTCATATTATGCTCAGAGTAAGCTTCTGCCCGGCAAAAGTTCGAAACCTCATATTGATCAAATTCCGTACCTGAAATTTTCTCTCTGAATGTATTATAAAGGTTACTCTGATGATCTGCATCAGGAGATTTTCTTCCACCATATTCTTTAACTCCTTCAAGAATATAAGCAGAAAGATGATTCACGCCCGCGGATGATATAATTTTAATATTGTTTCCCAGTGTTTTCTTCTTTTGATCCGGAAGTCCGATGATCAGGTCAGCACTCACTGAATCAAAACCGGCTTTAATGGCTGTTTCTAACGCTTCCCTAGACTGTACCCCACTATGATTCCTGGAAAGATATTTAAGATCCTCATCGGAAAAGGATTGAACTCCGATACTTATCCTGTTAAATCCGACACTTTTCAGAAAGTTGAGTTTCTCTATGCTGCACTCTTCCGGGTTAACCTCAACGGTCATTTCTGAAAGTTTCCCGATGTTATAGTTTTCATAAAGTGCTTCAATTATTTTAGTCAGGGAAGCATCAGGGATTATTGCAGGAGACCCGCCTCCGAAATATACGGTTTTTATATACGAATGCTGATCTCTTCTTAGTTTCAACTCAGTACAAAGAAGATCGGTGTACTTTTCTGCCGAATTCTGTTCATATTTGAGTTTTGAAAAGTTGCAATAGTAGCATTCTCTCCTGCAGAATGGAATATGAATATAGATAGCCGAAGGAGACTTCTCCGGCACAACGCTTATATCAGGATTCTCCGGAGCCTCCACTTTTCCCTTTTAGCTCCGGACTTTTCTCCATGTACCATCTCATCTGCTTGCAGACCCTGTCAAAGACAGCAATATCGGCATTTGTCCATCTGGTCCTGTTCAATGCTCTTTTCAGAGAACGGTGGAACAGCCCTTTTTCTTCTTCCACAAAATGAATGCTCTTCATAAGATCATTCATGTTTTCATTAAGCCTCTCGAATGATTTTTTCCCGGCCCTTTTCGGGAATGGAGGACTAATCTCTCCTCTTGTCATATACGAATAAATCCCATGCACTACAACCATTACAGCCTGGGAAAGATTAAGTGATGGATAACTAACAGCAGCGGGTATGTTGATGCAATAATTGGCATACTGGCTCTCATCGATCGTAACTCCGGAATCCTCTCTTCCGAAGACTACACCTATTTTCTCTTTAACTGATTGTCGGGATATTAATTCTGCAGAATCATCAAGAGACAGAAAATCCTTTTTCCACTTTCCCTTTCTTGTTGTTGTCAGGAAAACAATTGAAAGATCTCCGACAGCCTCTTTTAAAGATGTATACTCTCTGCTTTCAGCTACAATCTCCTGTGACCGGTACCCCATTTTTCTCTGCTCTACAACATCCCTGTAATCCACGGGATTCACAAGCCTGAGGTCACTGAATCCCATATTCTTCATCGCCCTTACAACAGAACCGATATTCCCGGGATTCTTAGGTTCAACAAGTATAATACTTACATTCTTAAATGCATTCGATTTTCCCATTTACGGCATTATAGTACAAACAAAGGCAACGGGCAAACAGATCAGGTTTTGCCAAAATGTTCATCAAGCCTTCTTCGAAGTAGTGTTTTTCTTTCTCCGGGAGTCGACCTTCCAACGGCAGTTCTGATCGTTTCAATATCAGATATTACAAATATTTTTTTTTTTGCCCGTGTAACAGCAGTGTATAGCAATTCTTTGTTCAGCATCATTGAATGTGCCGGGGAAAGAATAAGAATGAGAAAATCATATTCCGATCCCTGCGACTTGTGTATTGATATCACATAAGAAAGTGTTATCTCGTCAAATTCATCTCTCGAGTATTCCACTAATGTATTGTCATAATTAATTATCAGGTGGCCTGTCTTTGTGTCATACTTTTCGACCACCCCATGTTCACCGTTAAAAACTTCTTTCTCATAATTATTCTTAAGCTGCATTACCTTGTCTCCCTCTTTTAATCTGAGCTTTTCACTTTCGAAGACAAATTCTGCTTTATTGAATTTTTCCTGAATAAGCCGGTTAAGATTATCGATACCTGAGTCACCTCTGTAGATTGGTGATAATATCTGATACGACATTGAATTGAATTCAAAATTTGATTGGTGGTACTCAATTATCTTCAATACTTTTCCAGGGATAGCGGAGGGGTCCTGGTAATTAATGAATACAAAATCCAACTCGTCACTATAAGGCTTGAATATCGGTTCTTCGCCGTTATTGATCCTGTAGGCATTATCAATAATAAGACTATTCTCACTCTGCCTGAAATTCCTGTTCAGATAAATTGTCTTGAAATAACCGGAAGTTATCAGGTCTCTTAAAACATTTCCCGGGCCTACAGAAGGTAACTGGTCCTTATCCCCTATTATTATCAATTTAGCCGACACAGGAATTGCCTTAAGAAGTGCGAAAAAAATATTTGTATCCACCATTGAAAATTCATCTATAATAATTGCATCTGCCTTTAGCGGGTTTGATTCATCATGAACAAACTGCCTCGTTTCGGGACTTATTTTCAGCATTCTGTGGATGGTTGAAGTTTGGCATGAAGTCGCCTCTTCGATCCTCTTGGCAGCCCTTCCTGTCGGTGCTGCAATCTGAACAAAATCACCTTCACTTTCGAACGCTTCAATAATCGCTCTTATTATTGTTGTTTTCCCGGTTCCCGGTCCTCCGGTTATTATGGTGATTTTATTATTTACGGCACTTTCCACCGCATTCTTCTGTTCATCTGTCAGTTCAACATCAAGCCTGTCAATTACCGGAGCTGTATCGATATTTTTCTTATCTGCAATTTCTTTATCATTGTTTAATTTAAGAAGATATCTTGAGATTGCTTTCTCAATAAGGAAATTATTATAAAGTAATATAACATTCTCCGGAATATTCTCGGTAGCAACTTCATTCCTTTCAAGAAGATCGGATATTCCACTTTCAACTTCCTCTCTACTTACTCCCAACAGGTTCCCCCCGTTTACACACAAATCCTCTCTCAGCATAAAGAGGTCCCCTTTCCTGTCCTCATTCCCGGATAAAATGAACTTCAACCCTGCCATAATCCTGAATGGGTCGTCCGGCGGTATACCAAATCCCCGGGCAACCATATCCGCCCTCTTAAATCCGACACCACTTATCCTGTCAATCACCCTGTAAGGATTTACACCGAGTATTTCAAATGTTTCATTTCCGAACTCTTTATAAATTTTGAAAACTGTTTCATCACCGATACCAAAAGGAGAAAGTTTCACTATCAGCTCTCTCAATACTTTATTTTCTCTCAAGGAATCAGAAAGGTTTTTTATGATCGACTTCCTTAATCCCCTTATCTCATTCAACTTTTCAGGAAATTTTTCAATGATCTCAAAAGTATCCATACCGAACTTATCAACAATTTTCTCAGCACT
>JAGLQR010000093.1 GCA_023136725.1 Candidatus Aminicenantota bacterium | reverse complement strand
TTTAAAGGAATAGGATAACTTCAAACTTATGTCAGACACATAGTCTTCCCTGGGCCCTCCCTTTATTCCTCTTTCATCTTCTGCCTGAATCGTTTTGTAGTATATGATCCATTGATCATTATTATATTCACTGTTGAGAAAAGCGAAGGGATCACCATCCCTGTATTTGATGCTTACTCCCAGGAAAAGTTTTTTTGACAGGAAATAGCCGAAATACAATTTAGATACATATCCTCTATCACCATCAACTCTTCCGTATCCGTTTATCCATGAATTGGGGTTGGCCATAGATTCACTTAAAACACCAATATCATTTGAATTCGGACCATTACCGAATGAAGTATATCCCATCCCCATATGTGCCATGAACGAAAATGAAAAGAACCATCTTTCATTTACTCTCCCTGTAAAATTCAGTAGTAGTTGAGCATAGAATGGATCTTTCTCGAACTGAGAATTTGTCAGAGAAAAATTGTCGATCGGAGAATCAATAAAGAAAAGGTCCACCCCGTTTATATTCTGATAATAACCATAGTCATCATCAAATTGTACCCATGGATTGTTAAGGAATTGTTTAAAAAGAGCTTTAAGATTGAATACAAAGTTCCTTGATATTTTTTTTGAATAAAGCATTAATAAACTGTTCGTAACCGGATTCTTGAGATCTGTATCGACAGTATGATATCTACCGCCTGTGTATCCATATAATGATGTCTCTTCCCCGGCCTGATACAGGTTGTCATTGTTAATATCAGTCCAATAATGAATCGATCCTGAAGATCCGGACCTTTCCAGAAAAAAATTCATGTTTTCCCTTAGTTTCCCGGGTGTTCTTCCTGCACTCAGATAAAATGAGGATGATTTTCCGGAAGTAAAGAACCCAAGGTTGAATCCTGTATCGATAAAACTAATATTATTTTCTTTCTGGTCAAAACTGAGGGTGGACAATCCCATATATGCCCTCCCTGTTATAACTGAAGAATTACTGATCGACCAACTGAACCTGAATCCCGCATTTAAATTGAAATTACTATTAGTATATTCATTGCCTCTATCCCATAGGATCACCTGATAAGGATCATCACCTGCGAAAAGCTGGTTATAATCATCAGTATATTCATCCGAGGAGAGGACACTTAATCTTGATGTTCCGAAAAATTCGATATTCAATCTTTTATTATTTATAACTGAATATGATAATTCAGAAGAAAATATATCAGATGAAAATCTTCCGTATTTATTTACCGCAAAGATATCATCTCCATCATTATCGAAAATATTGAATGAATGGTTGGAGTTAACTGGGTCCTGATCAGAATTTTCGTGAATGAAAGAGACAAGAAAAGAGAATTTATTACTATTATATTTAAAGCCTGTTATGAAAGAATTGAGAGTGCTTGCAATTGTCTCCTGAGGCAGCCTGCCTAGTTCGGCATAAACATTATCTCTTTTCAAAGTATTAATGCCCCCTAGTATCTCGTAGAACCCATTCTTTGTTTGTCTTTTATAATTCAGGCTGAATATCAGGTAATTTCCATTCTCAGAGAATTGTTCATCAGTTTTATTGAAATCATTAAAATCCCTTTTAATGTAATAATGATTTACTGCCAGAGAGATATTTCCGCCTGCAAGTTTTCTGTTTATCATATAGTCAATAAAATAATTGCTGTCTATACTCCTTCTGGTCGTATAGAGCATTTCATCTCTTAATGACGGGTGTTCCGGTTGTATCATTACGGGTCCAAGCGGAGTATAAGATCCCAGGTTTGAATAAACAGATGAAATTATTCCATGCGAATAGTTGTCGACGCGATCAGTTGATGATATATGAAGGCCGGGATTATTAACTGATGCAGATAATCCCTTAATTGAATAACTTGAATATGTGGAAAAAGGAAAAATTACTGCAGCGCGTCCTGGATCAATAGCTGAATTTATATTGAAATCATCATAGTTCCAATTAAAATTTATATATGATTCCCCCTCGAAATAGACCCGTGGATTATCAATATGGGAGAAACTATTGTTCTCCTCGATCATCAGTGTAATATCCGGCACATAATTCTCGAGAAAAAAATTCGGGAAAATTGTTCCCGGTAGATATTTGAACATAAATTCATCAAAAACAAATGTATTATGGGATTCTGAACCTTCTACATTTCCCGGTAAAAGTGTAATAAAAAAGATCATTAGTATGATTAATTGAATATATTTCATTTTTTCACCTTAATTTAAAACCAATATTGATACCGGTCTTCCCATTTCCTATCAATGGCATAACTATGAATTTTCGGGACCTTTTTCTATAAATAAATTTCCCGATAGCAAAACCGAGAACTGCACCAACAAATACATCAGACAGCCAATGTGTATCTTCAGTAATTCTTGACAAGCCTGATAAAGTAGCCAAACCGTAACTCAGGATCGGAACAAAAACAGATTTATTGTACTGATGTGCAATAACTGTAGCAGTTGACCATACAGTGATAGTATGCCCCGACGGGAATGCGTCGTAGTACATATCCCTGTTATCTTTATATCTTTTAAAAAAACCTGAAGGGCCATCCCATTTGTCAATTCCATTTTCCGCCTCGGGCCTTTGTCTTCCTGTCAGATGTTTTAACAGTTGGACCACAACCCCTGAATGAATGAGGCTCATCAGGACAAGTTTGCCGGTATCTTTTGCCTTTTCATCCTTGAGAGCAAAACCTGAAAGATAAAAAAATCCTGAAATTCCAAGGCTTACATTTCCATCACCAAGCAGAGTCATAATGGGACTGACATCATCAACCCATTTATTCTTCTCTTGATAGGCTTTAAATCTGCTGTATATCGACTCATCTTTTGAAATCAGATAGCCTGTGAAAGCTGACATTCCGGCAACGATGGCCCAGTCTTTAAGAGAGAATCTTAATGGCGCAGTCCATATCTCAGCCTCGTCTTTAAGAAGAGCTTTGAAAAAAGGGTCATCGCCATTTTCTTTTGTATTACTTTTCTCAGTTTCGGAATCACTATTTTTATCAGAATCATAACCAAAAAGAGGGAAAAAATTAAGACAAAGAAATAACACAAGTAACAGGGAGATTTGTTTTTTAAGCATCAGTCATATTATTACAATATCTATTTCCGGTCAATCTTTTCAACTTTGAAGCTAGTCACTTTTGAAGAATAATTCCCGGCCCGATCTTCAAGGTTTACTTCGAGTTTGTTCCATCCGTTTTTAACCTTAACGCTGAAATTCTCAATATCAAGTGTTTTCCAGTCAGGATCATATTCTGATATAACCGGTATTCCGTTCAACAAAGCTTTGATCTTATCATCATTTACACCTTTTCCCTTATCGGTAATAATAATTTTAAACTTGTTAAGATTATTACTTGTTAATCTTCTGGGCCTTTTAAAGTAAATCTCAGGTTTGTAAATATCTCTCATCAAAGAAAAAATACCGGTTGTCAGTAAGCGGGAGATAAAAAGCCCCTCTCTCTTTTTTACCGATGTTGTCACGTAATACCATTTCTTGCTTTTGAGTGAATATTTGAATATTCCTATCTGCTCGGGATTTTTTTCTATACTTTTAAACTTGATATGGACAGTGTCGAGGAATGGGAATGTATGTGGATAAACCCTGTATTGAGGTGAGATAACAGGATATGATGAAGGATAAGAAACATTTTCAACTAGAATCACTTTATCCTCTCTGACAGATCGTTTTGCAAAGCTTATTTTAAAATCATTGAATTTAATGGATTGTTCTTTACCATCAGAAATTATTATCAGATTGATCTTTTTCTGGACCTGAGCAGTCAGCTTTCTGTTATTAAAAATTGAAAAATTCATTTTTACTTCATTTTTGAAATTTAATGGATTAAAATTGAAAAATATTCCCTCAGAATCATTTTGAGGGAATACCGATACTCTATCGCTGCCCTGAATTACTTCAAGAATGATATTATTCGATGCAATATGCCTGTCTTTTATCCTGATCGTAACACTATTTCTATTTATAAATTTATCAATCTCCAGATCGGTTATTAAGTCCAGATTATAATTATTATAGGAAAAACATTTTTTAAAAATCAGCCGGTCATTATTATAGAAGTTGAATTCAGCAAATAAATACTGATCTTTAAAACTCCCGGGGATTTTCAGAACTCCTTCTTTTATTATTTCCTCTATTTTAAATTCTTTGTTAAATATTTTGGTGTCATTTTTATCAAATAATGATAAAACAACTTTTGAGGAAGTTCCCGGATGAAACTCGGTAATTCTTAAGCAGGGGCTGGAATCACTAAGTCCGGAAGATTCGATATTTATAACAGGATCAGAAGATCTGTATACAGAAAATCTCCCTGAAGTAACATTATTGAAATTATCATACACCTTTACTTTGAAATTGTTTATCCCGGGCTTTGTAAGTTTATAAATACTCTCAGAGGTTTTGCTCTCCTTAGACATTACAAATCCTTTCTGATTAAAAAGGTTGAAAAAATATGAACTTGACGATGAAAAGAACATATCATAAACAAAACCCAATTGGTTGTTATCATCATATGTAAATCTTGTAAATTCAATGTTGTAAATTTTTTCTCCGTTAAGGAAAAATTCGATCCTTGAAGGAGCAACAAATTTCCCTGAATCAGAAATATCAAAAGTATTAAGTATGAATTCACACTCACCATTAATATATATATTCTCAGGTATTTCAAAATTCGGCCCATCTTTTTTTACAAATGAATATCCGAACTCCCCTACTCTTCCGTTAATACCGGAATTCTTTACTGATCTGATCAATAGTTTTCTCAATACCGGAAAGTTTTTATCTTTTGATCTGAAATTAATAAGCCCGAAAGGATTTACCAGAGCATTTTCCTCATCCCGTATTTCAAGATGCAGATGAGGGAATCCACTACCTGTTTCGCCTGAATAACCTATTAACTCCCCTTTTCTGACATGAATAGGTTTCTGAAGAATGTAATTCCCGATATATTTTTTTCCTTTAATATTCTGAAGCTTTCTTACTATTTTCTCGACAGGATCAGTAAAATTTCTTAAATGGAAATAAATTGAACTAAGGCCGTTCCCGTGCTTTACATAGATACCTTTACCACTTCCTCTCTTTACATATCTGATTTTGTATATATGCCCTTCCTGAACGGCATGTACTGTATATCCGGTCTTTTGAAATGTCCTCAAATCAATACCGCCATGAAAATGGCCCGGGCGGAACTCCTGAAAAGATGAACTGTAACCATTGTTGATTTTTAATGGCCAGTCAAAGATTCTATTGTAGGGAAAGAGGGTGATCGGATAAAAAAGAAAAATCAAGATAATATTGAGAGTTGTTTTACTCATGTCATTCCGGCTCTTAGAAAATGAGGTCACCTGCCTCTGAAGTATTTACCATTATACAGCTAATAGTACTGAATTTAACAGAGGTATCATTCTTTAAGAATTCGAGTATTTCATTGCTTTCAGCTCCCGGCTGATACCAGAATTTCCTATAGCCTTTATTATAAAGTCTTTTAGTGACCTCAAGACCAACATCAGGAGGGATCACAAAAACAAAAAGGTCTACTTCCTCTGGTATTTCTTCAGGTGTTTTGGAAACCTTACAACCATCAATAATTTCCAGGGCAGGATGAACCGGAAAAACATTATAACCCTTATTTAAAAGATCATTTAAAATTATATTTCCATACTTTGATTTATTTGCTGAAGCGCCTATAAGAGCAATGTTTTTAATGATTTTTGCCATATTCAATCATATCAGGAATGAGCAGATTGTCAATATTTAACGATTGACTTTGCTGTTCAATTGGTTTAAATTCGTTATCAATGAAACCATATGCCAGGTTTTCTCTACTCTTTTTCCTGATTCCGGTTCTTCTTTTCGTTTTCTTTCAGAATTCAGAGATTGATCAGGGGAAAAGCGTAAAGAATATTATAAAATCAGAGAGCCTCAGGGCAAAGTGGAAAAAGTTCTCCGGAGGAAGAGAGGGGAAAATTTTGTATGCAAATCCTCCCAACATGATGATACTTTATCTTCATAAGGGGATAGTGAAAAAACTGAACGGGATTGTAGTTGAGGGCGGAAAAGGACGCTGGAAAAGGGGGAAAACACCAAGACCTTTCTGGTCTCCTGATGGATCATTCTTTGTATACAGGTATTCCGGAGATATTTTTATCGCTGATGAGTATGGGAAAAAGATTCTAATTAGTAATAAAAAAATGGATACTGCCAAGGAGACAAGGTGGAGTATTATTACACTTGAAGGTGAATATTATATTTTCGGACCATCAAAGACCGGAACCGGTATTGCCGTTAGTATTGATAATCCCGGAATATCAATTGAAATATTTCCATTTCCCGTGATCGACAAACATTGTGAGCTTACCGGAGACGGGAAATATATAGTTTACAACAATGGAAGAGATATTTTTGTTTCAGATCTTTCCAGTAGAACAAAAGGGATAAAAATCTCTTCCGGTCAAAATTGCAGGCCATGTGCATCACCACAAAATTATGCTGCATGGCTGCCTGCTCCTCACATAAGATATAATATCCATAATGTTAAGGACGGGACGTTTGTAAAAGAATTTAAAGCTCCGGAAAATGAAGAGATCTACAGACTGAACTGGTCAAATGATGAAGAATTTGCTGTACATATGTACGGCAGCCGTGGAAACACAAGAATACATATAAGAAATTTCAACAATGGTAACAGCCTGTTTGTCGGGAACGGATGGGATCCTGATCTATGGATAGAAAAAAATCAATAGTAATACCAGATGCTTCTATACTCATCACTATCTTCATCTATTGATTCCAGCCTGTCGAGATATTCTTTAATAGAAACATCTTTGTAAATATATGAATTCACTTCCCTGATATTCTTTTCCCATGGGTGAAATGCATATACTCTTCTTCCATCAGGAAGGATTGAAAT
>JAGLQR010000092.1 GCA_023136725.1 Candidatus Aminicenantota bacterium | reverse complement strand
AAATGGAATGTGGAATGAAAAAGGAACATCTATAAAAATAATAGTCTCCCCTCCCTTCTGGCAAACATGGTGGTTCAGGTTTTTTATAATAATCCTGATGACCTTACTTGTCTATATTTGGCACAATAGCAGAATGAAACGGTTAAAAAACCGTTTAAGATCAGAGCATGCAATAGAAAAACTCTGCCAGAAGAAGAAAATATCCAGCCGTGAAAAAGAGATCATTTTTTTAGTGATAAAAGGAATAAGCAATAAAGAGATCGAGGACAAATTATTCATTTCCCCCCACACCGTCAAGAACCATATTTATAATATTTTCCAAAAACTGAATATCAGCAGCAGAGGACAATTAACAGAATTATTTAAAAATATTTATTTTTCCGATAACGATAATGAAGATTAGAATAGATTTTTATTCCTGTGGTTCCATCCCGTATTCTGACCACTCCTCTTTTGCCGGGCCGTAAATACCGGGCACTTTTGTATTAAGCAGTCTCATTATCACTGTCATCTGAGCTCTGTGATGGATCTGGTGTTTAATAAGAACAGAGAGTACTTTGCTCCGCTTCCATTTCTGGTTATATAATTCAACAATTTCAGTCAGATCCGAATCTTTCCAGTTTTCCTTTAATGAGTTTACAAGTTCTCCACTATGTTGTTTATATTTATCTATTATAATCTTAATGCTCTCAGGAACATCTCTATTTTCAAGTGCATCTTCAGATATGATCTTTGCACTTGCCGGCATTTCAGTTAAAGTTTGAGTTATATGCCAGGCAATTTTGCCGAGTGTTCTGACATTATCATTTACTTTATTTTTTATTTCAGCATCATCAACTTTTTCAAAAACTTTAATAGTGGATTCTGCCTCTTCTTTCCAATCATCAATAAAATCTTCAATTGTTTTATACATAATCACTCTCCTGTTTTAATTCACTCATATTATCAGATCATTGATATTTCATGATTTCATTGATCGGTTTTCTGTTATCGCCCTTTGCAAGACGGCGGGTAATGTCCTTCGATCGGTGGCTTTCATCCGGATAACCCATTGTAATAATGAGCGGTATAGTGACCGATCTTTTCAGGCCAAGTTCCTTCCTTACTGCTTTTTCATTGAACCATCCGATATAACATGTCCCGAGGCCGAGTTCCGTTGCCTGCAAGACCAGGTGTTCACAGGCAATGCCGATGTCAATGAGAAAAAAAGAGGTCTCCCTTACCATTCCCCCGACCTTCGACATAAAACTTCCTTTGTCAGCTATTACAACTATCAAAGCCGGGGATTTTGCCATCAATTTTGGAGCCCCGTATATTCCTGAGACAGCAGCATCAGATACAGATGCCAATTTTTCCGGATCGTCTACAACAATAAAACTCCATGGCTGGGAGTTGCAGGCCGAGGGAGAGAGCCGTGCAGAATCTATACATTTTTCTATCTTTTCTTTTTCTACTATATCAGGCAGGTATCTTCTGCAACTGTATCTTTTTTTTACAAGTTCCGAAAAATCCACTATTCACCTCTTTTCAGAATATATATCAATCTTCTCTAATTCACAATATGTTGACTGGTAAAACAAAAAAAGGTTTTCCTCTTCTTAAAGACAAGAAGAAATCAGGCACCGTCACCCCTGGTTCCAGTTAATATAACCTGACTACTTTTGATATATTTTCTTTAGTTTTGTAAAATACTTACTTGATGTGTATTAATTGTTAGGTTTTCAGACTTATCGTCCAGATTGTGGTGAACTACAATATGGAAGACCGTATCAAAAACAAATCAAGGGGGATTCTAATGAAAGCAATTATCTATGATAAATATGGGCCGCCTGAGGTTCTTCAGCTTAAAGAAGTGGAAAAGCCGGTTCCAAAGGACAATGAGGTATTGATCAGGGTCCATGCAACACCGGTGGGCTATGGGGATGTTATGGTAAGAAATTATAAAGCAATAACCCCCAGTGAGTTCAATATGCCTTTTCTTCTGCAATATCCCATGAAGTTTGTTTTCGGATTTACAAAACCCAAAAAGAAAATATTGGGTGCCGAGTTCGCAGGAGAGGTCGAATCTGTCGGAAAAAACGTTAAATTGTTCAAGGAAGGTGACAAACTTTTCGGATATCCCAGCATGAATATGGGTTCTTATGCAGAGTACATTTGTATGCCTCAAAAGGGAACTATGGCATTAAAACCGGAAAATATGTCCTTTGAAGAAGCCTCTGCTGTTCCTTACGGGGGAATAACAGCTCTGAAACTTCTTAAAAAATTAAATATCAGGAACGGGCAGAAAGTCCTGATCAATGGAGCTTCCGGGACGATAGGCTCGGCAGCTCTACAGATCGCAAAAAATCACTTCGGGGCGGAGGTAACCGGGGTATGCAGCACACCGAGATTGGAATATGTGGAATCTCTGGGGGCAGATAAGGTTATTGACTATACTAAGGAAGACTTTACAAGAAATGGTGAGACATATGATGTTATTTTTGACATATTAGGAAGGAGTTCTATTTCAAAATGTAAAAATTCATTGAATAAAAACGGGATCCACTTTTTTGCCAGCTTTAAAATGAAACATCTTTTTCAGATGATGTGGACTAAAATAAAAGGGGGGAAAAGAGTAATATGTGCAGTGGCGCCGGATAGTGCCGAAGAACTGGTCTCAGTTAAAGAACTTGTTGAAGCCGGAAAGATAAGATCGGTTATAGATAAACAATTCCCATTGGAAGAGGCAGCTGAAGCCCACCGATATGTAGAAGCAGGTCATAAAAAAGGCAATGTGGTTATTAAAATAGATCATGATAACAAGAACTAAGTTTTCCGGAGGTAAAGCATGAAGTTTTTTAAATCAAATAAGATCAAAAGAGATACAAAAAGGGTTTTTCTTAAAAAAGGAACATGCTCAAGGACATTTTTTTACCTGCTGAACCGTGAGTTCGGTTATCCTATCGATGAAGAAGAGGAGGCTGCCGACCCTCTTGCGGGAGGAGTTGTGCAGCTGGGATACCAATGCGGAATGATTTGGGGGGCATCGTTTGCCCTGGGTGCAGAATCATACCGGAGAACCGGAGACCTTAATAAGGCAGTCAACATGGCCATACAGTCAACCCGGCATGTCATGAACTCATTTATCAGCCGGACAAATACACCTGATTGTCAGGATATAACTGAAACTGACTGGTCAAAAAAATATAGTATCTTCAAATTCATGATCACCGGAAAAATGTTCACCTGTTTTAAACTTGCCGAAAAGTGGGCCCCCGAAGCTTTTGATGCTGCGGCTGAAGGGTTAGCCATGGATATATCCGGACTTCCGGACAAACCTGTAAGCTGTGCTTCCGAAGTGGTCAGGAAGATGGGAGGAAGTGAAAAGGAGACAGCTATTGTTGCCGGACTTGCAGGAGGCATGGGCCTGAGCGGAAACGGGTGCGGGGCACTGGGTGCCGCCATTTGGCTGAATTCTCTCAGCAGGGTCAGAGAGGGAAACTATAAATACACTTTATCTGATACGGTCTTGGAAAAGATAATAAAAACATTCTATGATGAGACAGATTTTGAGATGGAGTGCAATAAAATTTGCGGAAGAAAGTTTAATTCAATAAAAGAACATACTGATTTTATTCAAGAAGGCGGCTGCGATAAATTGATAAACGTCCTCGCAAGTACGAGATCTCTTCAATAAACTATTTTATACCCATCATTAGAACAGGGGGAGCCGTACTTGCAAACATGCAAAACCTCTTGTAAATCAGGCCTGCGTGGAATACAATAATTCTTCCCGCATTATATAAATGGGGACAACTGGAGAAAATATGAAAAAACTATTTTTTGTAATAATTTTTATTTCGATAATAAGTCTCGGGTTCAGTTCTGATGAAGCCCGGTTAATGAGATTTCCTGATATTAGCGGAGATCTTGTTACATTTGTTTATGCAGGTGACATCTGGACAGTTCCGGCAAACGGAGGGGCGGCAAAACATCTGACTTCCCATGAAGGGATGGAGTTGTTCCCGAAAATATCCCCTGACGGAGAATGGATCGCCTTTTCTGCAGAATATTCAGGATCGAGGCAGATCTATGTAATGCCGAGTGAGGGAGGCACACCGAAGCAGCTTACCTACTATAACGATGTAGGCTATATGCCGCCGAGAGGTGGATGGGATTATGTCGTACTAGACTGGACACCTGACAGCCGGAAGATACTTTTCCGCGGGAACAGAACTCCATTTGGAAAGAGGGTTGGCAAATACTTTCTTATCGACAGGGAGGGTGGATTTGAAACACCTCTGGAGATACCTGAAGGCGGGTTCGGAAGCTTCTCGCCGGACGGAAAGAAATTATGCTACACTCCGATCGGAAGAGAATTCAGGACATGGAAAAGATATAAAGGTGGAAGGGCCTCGGATGTATGGATCTACGACCTCGAGAAAAGTTTGTCAAAACAATTAACAAAATTTAAAGGGAGTGATCAGATCCCGTCATGGTATAAGGATAAAATATACTATGCATCTGATGAAAGTCTCACACTTAATATTCACAGTTTTGACCTGAAAACAGGGAAAACACTCCAGCTGACAAAACATACCGAATATGATGTTATGTGGCCTTCCGGTGAGAAGAACCTTCTCGTTTATGAGAATGGAGGGTTTTTACTTAAACTGGATCTGGATACTGGTAAGGAATCAAAGATCATCGTAAAAATAAATTATGATGGTAAGTCAACTCTCCCCTATTTCAAAAATGTTAAGGATAACATCTCCGGAGTATCGATATCACCAACAGGAAAGAGAGCTCTTTTTGATGCCAGGGGAGATATATTTTCGGTTCCTGCAAAATACGGCGAGATAATTAACCTGACCGGAACACAGGGAGTAAGAGATATGGCTCCCGAGTGGTCACCGGACGGGAAGAATATAATTTTTTATTCAGACAGATCCGGTGAATATGAGATGTACCTTCAGGATGCAAAACTGAACAATCCGCCAGTCCAATTAACCAAAGGAAGTTCAGCCTGGAAATATGCACCACTCTGGTCACCCGACAGTAAAAAGATCCTCTACTCGGACAGAACACATCAATTGAAGATCCTGGATGTATCAACAAAAGTTGAGACCATAGCAGACAAAGGGAGGAGCAATGATATCAGGGATTACACCTGGTCACCCGATTCGAAGTGGGTAACATATTCAAAGGACAGTGACAATGACCTTTTTGCAATATGGGTATATTCTCTGGCAAATAAGAAGGCAACTCAGCTGACAAACGACAGGTTCAATGATGATTCTCCCGTATTCTCACAATGCGGCAAATTCCTCTTCTTCCGCTCAAACAGAGATTTCAATTTAGCTTTCTCTTCATTTGAATTTGACTATCTCTACAACAAAGCTTCAAAGATCTATGCTCTGGCTCTTGAAAAAAGCACTCCACCATTGTTCAAAGATAAAAATGATGTGGAGGAAGTGAAAAAGAGTAATGCTCCGAAAAGTAATAAGAAAAAATCTGAAGCAGCTGAAAAGAAAGATATAAAAAAAGTGAAGATCGATTTTAAAGGAGCCGACAGCAGGATCGTAGCTTTTCCAATAAGCAGTTCGAATTATTTTAATATCGAACCTGTGGAAGGAGGAGTGATCTATATCAGACAGGGTAAATTGTATAAATTTGATGTTTCAAAAAAGAAAGAGGAGAAAATCCTCTCTAAAGTAAGATTCATCATACTTTCTTCTGATAAAAAGAAGGGATTGTACAGATCGGGATCCGATTACGGGATCATTTCAATAAAACCGGGACAGAAACCGGGAACCGGGAAACTGAAACTTTCCGAATTGAAGATGAAGATCGAACCTCTTAAAGAATGGAAACAGATTTATAACGATGGCTGGAGGATCTTCCGGGACTGGTTCTATGCTAAGAACCTTCACGGCCTGGACTGGAAGAAAATGGGTGAAAGATACAAAAAACTCCTCCCTTATGTGAAACACCGTGCAGACCTCGATTATCTGTTCGGAGAACTTGTAGGCGAATCCAATACAGGCCATTGCTATGTAAACTATGGAGATTTCCCCAGAGTAAAGAGGATGGACACAGGACTCCTCGGTGCTGAATTCGAAGCAGATAGCGTATCAGGCAGATATGTCATCAAAAAGATCTTCAGGGGAGAGAACTGGAATACGTCCAGAAGGTCCCCCCTCACTGAGCAGGGAATTAACATCAAAGAGGGAGACACAATTTTATCGATAAACAATCATGATGTTACCATCAAAGATAACCTCTATAGATTCCTTGAGAATACAGCCGGGAAGAGAATTTCGATAATTGTTTCCAATGTATCCGGGGAAAAAGAATATATGATCAAACCTTTAAAAAGTGAACTTCAGCTTTTTTACCTTGACTGGGTAGAGTCCAGGAGAGCATTGGTTGATAAACTTTCCGGAGGACGGATCGGTTATATTCATGCGCCTAACACCTCTTTTGAAGGCAACAGAGAACTATTCAAGGGGATGTATGCATTCCACAATAAGGAAGCTCTGATAATTGATGACAGATATAACGGAGGAGGATTCATTCCGGATGTGATGGTCGAACTGCTCGGGAGAAAACCACTCGCCTATTGGGCAGTCGGCGGAGTTAAACCATTCAGAACACCCGGAGTCCTTCACGAAGGGCCGAAAGCTATGCTCATTAATCACTATGCAAGTTCAGGTGGAGATGCTTTCCCCTATTTCTTCAAGAAGAGGAACCTCGGCATCCTCATCGGTACCAGGACATGGGGAGGTTTGGTCGGACTTTCCGGAAATGCAGGCTTTGTTGATGGTGGAAGTTTTAATGTTCCTACTTTCGGATTCTTTGATACTGAAGGCAATTGGGCTGTTGAAGGTGTAGGTATTTATCCCGACATTGAAGTTATTGACACTCCCCATCTTGTTGCAAAAGGTATCGATCCGAGTATTGAAGCTGCGGTGAAATACCT
>JAGLQR010000091.1 GCA_023136725.1 Candidatus Aminicenantota bacterium | reverse complement strand
ATATGCCTCCGTTCGAAGGAAGTGAAAAGGAGAAGAAAGTTCTTGCAGAGTACATCATTAAATCAAGGAGTAAAAAATGAATAATCTGATAAATATAATCCCTAATCCGGATCCGTTACCGGTCGCAGCGGGATGGTTCCAGTTCTTATCACATTTCACATATTATCTCCATCTGATCAGTGTGGGGATAATGTTCACTATAGCAATTTCAATGACAGTCGGATATTTCAAGGGGAAATCAGACGAGAACTGGCTCGCATTTGGTAAGGATATGGCACACCTTCTCCCGTTTACGATCGCCTTTGCCATTAATCTGGGAGTTGCACCACTACTCTTTATTCAGGTTCTTTATGGTAATTTTTTCTATACTGCATCGACACTAGTCGGAACAAACTGGATCCTCCTTGTAGTGATCCTGATCCTGGGATATTACGCTGCATACTGGATATCCTTCAGAGAGTCAGGAAAACACGGGACAAAAAAATATCTCGGCCTTTTTGTGTCAATCGTCCTTGCGTGGACAGGTTTCATCCTGGTAAATGTTAACACTCTGATGTTGAGGCCCTCATCGTGGAAAGGATACTTCTCACATATGGGCGGTTTCCATCTCAATACCGGCGATCCGACAATGCTGCCAAGATATACATTCTATTTATTTCTGCTGCTTGCAATAGGCGGACTCTTTATTGCAGTTTACTCAAAATTTAAATATGGAAAGGAGAAATCGAAACCATGGATTGCATTTGGAGCTTCTCTGGCCGGTTACTCATGCTTCCTTACCTTACCCTCTTTTATTTACTATATGAGAATTCTGCCTCACAACATAAGGGGAGTCTTCCTTACCGGTGATGCAATATGGACAATTGTGAGTGTATTCTGTTTTTTCGGTCTCATAATCACCGGATATCTGTCCCTTCAGCGGAGAATTATTCCCGCTTCAGTTGTGTTGGGATTAAACCTGGTAATATTTGTAATAATGAGAGGAAAGGTGAGAAGTCTATTCCTGGAACCGTTCTCCGAAAAATTCTCAACAACAGGAGCAAACACACAATATCTCGTAATGGCCTTATTCCTGGTTACACTGGCTGCAGGACTCGCCCTTATCTTCTGGATGCTGTGGAAAACACACAAAGAACTTAAGAGTTAAAAAGTTAGATAAATGTTGTCTTGACCCGGGTATCCGGGTGTGATATTTTTACCTCATGCCATCTGATAAGGAGTCCCGGGTCGAGAAAACCCTTGATGACCTCCGGAAATTAAGATCTGATATTTCAGGTTCGGCCAAGCTCATAAAACTGGAAGAATTCAAGGGAGAATTTTCCGATTTCCCTGACAACCTTTCTGAAGAAATAATTGAAGTATACAAGAAAAAGGGAATCGGGAAGTTGTTTTCCCATCAGCGGGCAGCTATAGAAAATATCCTCAACGGAAATAATGTAGTAGTATCAACTCCGACTGCTTCGGGCAAAACATTAATTTACAATTCTGTAACTTTAAATTCACTTGTGAATGACAAGTCGTCAAAATCCCTATACCTGTTCCCGACAAAAGCACTTTCTCAGGACCAGCTGTCAGAATTATTCGATCTCAACAAGATGCTGGGAGACAGACTTGGCCTCTTCACATACGACGGGGACACACCGCAAACAACGAGAAAAGCAATCAGGAAGCAGGCTCAAATCGTAATAACTAATCCATATATGCTCCATTCCGGTATACTTCCCCATCATACCAAGTGGATCAACCTTTTTGAGAACCTGAAATATATCATTATAGACGAACTCCATTATTATACCGGGGTGTTCGGTTCCCATATGGGAAATATAGTCAGAAGGCTTAAACGGATATGCTCTTTTTACGGTTCTGATCCAGTGTTCATAATGTCTTCCGCTACAATTGCCAATCCGGGGGAACTCGCAGAAATGATAACAGGAGAAGATGTCACCCTGATCGAGAAGAGCGGAGCACCACGCGGGAAAAAATTTATCGTATTCCTGAATCCTCCGGTTGTAAATAAGCAGCTCGGAATAAGGAGATCCTATATTTCCCTGGCCAGAGAAGTATCCGGGATCCTTCTTAAGAACAACCTCACTACAATTACATTCACCAATGCACGCCTGATAACCGAAATACTTGTAAAATACCTGAAAAGTGACTTTGAGAGAAATATAAACCAGAAAGGGATCATAAGGGGATATCGTGGGGGATACCTCCCAGCCAAGAGGAGGGAGATCGAGAAAGGGCTTAAGTCCGGAAAGATCAGAGGGGTAGTGTCAACTAATGCTCTCGAGCTTGGAATAGATATAGGTTCTCTTGATGGAGTAGTACTTGCATCTTACCCCGGAACAATCTCATCTACATGGCAGAGATTCGGACGTGCAGGGAGAAGATCTTCCAGCTCTATCGGCATCCTTGTTGCTTCATCTTCACCTGTTGATCAGTATATAGTTAATCACCCGGAATATTTTACAGGCAGGTCTCCTGAGACAGGGAGGATCAATCCTGACAATCTTACAATTCTGATAGATCATATAAAATGTGCATCCTTCGAGCTCCCTTTCGTTTCAGGAGAGAAATTCGGCAATGAAGATCTTGAAGAAATATTGAACTATCTGGCAGAGCACAGAGTACTCCTTAAAAGAGATGATAAGTGGTTCTGGTCTGAGGAAGGATACCCGGCTGATGCAGTCAGCATAAACAGAGTGTCGTCAGATAACTTTGTGGTTGTTGATACTACATCCGGTGAAAATGTTATTGCCGAGGTTGATTTCTCTTCAGCACTTGAAACCCTTCATGAAAAGGCTATCTATATTCTTGAAGGAGAACAATATGTTGTAGAAAAATTTGACTTTGAGAATAGAAAAGCTTTTGTAAAAGAGTCAAACTCTGATTATTATACGGATGCAATAACCTATACAAAAGTTAGTATTCTGGACCTTTTTGATGATACGGGGTTCCGGGACTATGTCATATCTACCGGTGAAGTTCATGTTTTTTCACAGGTTGTGGGATTTAAAAAACTGAAATTTTTCACCAATGAAAATGTCGGTGCCGGTGATCTTCAGCTTCCTCAGCGTGAAATGCACTCAACCGCCTTCTGGCTCACTATCCGAAAAGAACTTCTTGACTCAGTAAATATTGACAGTGAGGATAAAATAGAAGCAGTGAACGGGATCGCTTACCTCATGCGGCATATCAGTGCTGTTATGCTGATGTGCGATGTGAAGGATCTGGGTGTGTCAGTAGAGGATAACATCACAAAAGAACCGGTAAGGATAAAATCAGGGAAATTTGCCGGAAGTTTTGAGAACAGCGGACACAGTTTCGAACCAAACATTTACATATATGACAGTTATCCGAACGGAATCGGTTTTTCTGAAGTTCTCTACAGGAAGGGGAAAACTTTGATGGAAGATGTATTATCTACGATAGAGGGTTGTGACTGCCCTGCAGGCTGCCCCTCCTGTGTAGGCCCTCCGATCAGGAAAGGCGGGAAACATAAAGAGGCGGCAAAATTCATTGCCCGGTCACTTACCGGTAAAGTATATAATTAAAAAAAGTATTCCTATCCGTCATTTCAACGTGAGAATATCTTCCACTTCTTTGATAGCCTTGATCTTGGCCAGAAGTACCTTCATTTCCTCGGGTTTTCCCAGAAAGGGTAGCAATATATATTCTGACAATTCATCACAAAGCTTTATTCGCATCAGATCTTCTTTTTTTTCAATAGCAAAATTAAGGATCTTCTTTTCATCTATCACAACAACTTCGATAGGGATCATTCCCACCTTTAGACAAAACTCCGGCCCGATCTTTTCAACCAGAAAAGGATCCGGCAAATTGTGTCCCATCTTGGTTTCATGAATAGCTTTCTGATCAAGAAGAAAAAGTTCAAGGTCTTCAGGAGTTATCAATTTCATTCTGATAAAAACTTCACCAAGTTTGGCTTTCATTTCATTCTGCATGGTAATTGCAATATCCAGATCCGCCCTCGTTATCTTTCCCGCATTCAAAAGCAATTCACCCAGCTTCATATCTTTTCTTCCAAGTGACTTTTTTTTCATCTCAAAAAACTCAGGGGGAGCTTCTTTCAGAATTTTTTTACGGTAATCTTCATCGGCATTACATAAACACTGATAGCAGAAAAGACATAGTGGCGTAGGCTCGAAATGGCAACAGAATGTAGATTCAAATGCATTGAACACAGCACCACAATTCCAACAGGGAATCAGGTATTTCTGATCCTTTTCCATTTTCCTCTCTCCTAAAAGTATGGACACAAATAGAAAAAATTTCCACAAAAATGTTTGTTGATCCGATTTAAACCCCTTGATATATCCATTTATGAGTATTATAATTTTCGAATTAAACACAAGGAACAAAACAAATGGAAGAAAAAATATTCGAAGTTGATATGATCTACATTAAGAACACAAGTCCTACTGATTATTCTATCGAATGTGCAAGCAGAAGGAAGAAGTCAGTAATTCTGAATTATTCAAATGCAGACGGAATTGAAATTAACGCACCGGTACCACTTGAAGTAAAGAATGCAATTATGTCCTGTCGTGATAATGGTGAAAGAGTATGGAATATGAGATTCAGTTCTCCTGCAAACCTCAAGGTCGGTTATTCAGGAAAGATAATAATACAGGTCATATGAAGAAATGATCTCCGAAGAAATCCTTAGAAAGATCAGAAGGATAGAAATAATTTCAAAAAAGAGTTCAAGTGAAGTCTTCTCAGGAGAATACCACTCTGCATTCAAAGGTAGGGGAATGGAATTCTCCGAGGTCCGTGAATACTATCCCGGTGATGAAATAAGATTCATAGACTGGAATGTATCATCCAGGATGGGAAAGATCTATGTTAAGCAATTTGTTGAAGAGAGGGAGTTGACAGTGATACTGGCAGTTGACCTCTCATCATCACTTGATTTTTTTTCAGGAGAGAAAAGTAAAAAGGATATCGCCGCAGAGATTTCCGCAATTATTGCCTTTACTGCCAACAGCAATAAAGATAAAGTCGGATTGTTAGTATTTACTGATAAAGTTGAATTATACATACCACCAAAAAGAGGGATATCCCACCTCCTCCGGATAATCAGAGAAATACTGACCTTCAAACCGGAAAGCAAGGGGACATCAATAGAAAACGGACTTACGTATCTGAATAAGGTTATTAAAAAAAAAGCAATTGTATTTCTTATATCTGATTTTATAGATAAAGATTTTTCCCTTCCCCTCAGGATCTCCGGTAGAAAACATGACCTGATCGCTATAAACATCTCAGACAAAAGAGAAGTTGTATTGCCGGACAAAGGTATTTTCAGAATGAGAGATAGTGAGAGCGGGGAAGAATTCATGGTCGATTTTTCATCTGAAAAGACCCGCAAAAAATTCAGGATATTAATTGAACGGGAAAATGAACATTTAAAAGAAAAATTTAATAAGTACAACGTGGATTCTATTGATATATCAGTCGAAGAAAATTATGAAAAACCTCTTTTTGATTTTTTCCTTAAGAGGAGGAAAAAGTATTCCAGATGAGAAAATTACTTCTGATATTGTTAATGCTCTCTTTCACACAGGGTATCCCATCCGAAACCCAGGTGTCAGTATCAGTTTCTTCAACCACTGCGACCATCGGAGAAAGGATCGCTCTTAAGTTTATTGTCAGGACATCCACTGAAAGTGATTCAATAAAAATATCACCGGGAAAACTTGATTTCGAGTTTATTGAGGAAGCGGAGCTTTCAGTCAGTGACAATGATGGAGTTAAGACATTTGAAAAAAAATTTGATATATCTTTCTTTAAAACAGGGGAATACAATGTTGGCCCTTTTGATATCACACTTATCAAAAAAGGGGAGATTATTGAGAATTTCCTTTCAAATACCATCCCTGTAAGCATCATGTCCGTTCTGGAAAAAGGCGACAAAGACATAAAACCATTGAAAGATCTCTTTGAAATAAAGGGGAATCCATTCTACATGCTCAAATATTTATTGATCATATTGATTATAGCAGTTATTATATTTCTGATCGTTTTTTTTCTTAAACGCAGGGAAAAAGGAGATGCTCAGAACATCTCTGCCCCATTGCACCCCGAGGTGGAATTTAGGAACAGAATAGAATCTCTATGGAGATCTGATCTTCTTAATACAGGAAAAATCAAAAAATTCTTTCTTACTCTGACGGAATCTTACAAGATCTTCATGACCAGGCTATACAATTTTAATGCAGAGGATCTCACCACATATGAGATCATGTGTAATCTCAGGAATTTCGAAAAAGATGAGAAAATTAAGGGTAATTTTGATCAGGTATTTCTTGTTTCTGATCTCTCAAAATTTGCCAGATATACTCCTGCCGAGAATGAGGTGGAGGATGTCAGGGCAAATTTGTTAAGAATAATTGAGATAATTGGAGAACGTAGAAAAAAAGAAGAAGAGGAAAAAACAGATGCCGCACTTTGAATTCCCCCTTGCACTGCTTCTCCTCCTTTTTGTTCCTGGCCTGATCAAATGGAAACATTTCGGTGACAAAAGGGGGAAAAGGTATATCAATTATTCATCTGAAAAGTTGCTCAATATCAGTGAAAATGGTTTGAGAACATTTTTTATAAAAAACCTCTTCTATATTAAACTGATACCTCTTGTACTTTTTATTATTGCCCTGGCGCGGCCCCAGCTCCTGGATTATTATGATGTGGAAAATAAGAAAGGGATCGACATACTTCTAACAATGGATATATCCGGTTCAATGGCATCACTTGATTTCAAACCGAAAAACAGGCTTGAGGTTGCAAAAGAGGTAATTAACGGGTTTATCAGCAAAAGGAAAACCGACAGGATCGGACTGGTTGCCTTTGCAGGTGCTGCTGTCACTAAATGTCCTTTGACACTGGACTATGATATGCTCGAATATTTCCTGAATATGACCAGCCTGGGAGAACTTGAGGACGGGAC
>JAGLQR010000090.1 GCA_023136725.1 Candidatus Aminicenantota bacterium | reverse complement strand
AAATGGTCCCTTCAGAATAAAAATATTCATACATCAATTCCGGGGTTTACAACATTCGATCAATTGAACATGGATATGGAAGTAGCGAAAGATCTGAAGCTGACAGGTCAGGAAATGATCGACTTGAAACTTAAAGATAAGGTTGCAGGATTGTATTGCCGTCAATGTGATTCTTGTACCGGACAATGCAGTAAAGGTGTTGATATTCCAACATTGATGAGAAGTTATATGTATGCATTCGGTTATAAGAACCTCCTTCAGGCAAAAGATACTCTTGCTGATATCGATCTTAAAAATCTTCCATGTAATGATTGTTCTGAATGTGAAGTTACATGTTCTGTCGGGTTCAACATAAAAGGGAAAATCAACGAAATAGCAAAGATAGATAACATACACGACTCTTTCCTTGCTTAATTGTTAATTATTAACTCGTAGGGGCAGGCACTATTTGCATACCGGTCACTTCGACAAGCTCAGTGACCAGCTAAGAGATAAAAAACAGAATTATAACTGGTGGCTGAGCTTGTCGAAGCCACAATATACCTTCTCCTGAAAAACCAAATAGGTGAAATTTAGTAATGAATATTTGTATTGTTTAAAAAAAATTTTTTTTGTGCTATATATTCACATAACTAACTTTTAATGGTTTTGGAGGAAACAATGATTTTACACGAAGAATTTATTAAGGTTGCAAAGAAGAATGGGAAAAAGGATGCAATAATTGACAGGGGGAGGGAAAAGAGGGTCACTTTCGGCAAGTCCCTTATTGCTTCCCTGATGCTTTCTGAAAAGTTTAAAGCGTATAAAGAAGGTTTTGTAGGTGTTATGATACCCAACTCTGCAGGGGCAATGCTTACCACTCTGGGTGTACTTATGTCAGGCAGGGTCCCGGTCATGATAAATTATTCCACAGGTGCCTCGGAAAATTGTGAATATGCTCAGAAAAAATGTGGTTTTAAAACGATAATCACTTCAAAAGCGCTTATAGAGAAGATCGGCTGCAGGCTTGTCCCCGGTATGGTGTTCATTGAGGACGTCATGGAAACTATTTCGACTCTTGATAAATTAAAAGCTGCACTGAAATCGAAAATGCCATTTAATGTTATTAAGAGATCGTTACCAAAAAGCCACGAAGAGGATAATGTAGTTATACTTTTTACGTCAGGTAGTGAAAAGGATCCCAAAGCCGTACAGTTAACACATAAGAACATAGCTGCAAATGTTGTTGATATTTTTGAAAGTCTTAAGTTCAATGATGATGATGTAATGTTGGGGAATCTTCCCCTCTTTCATGTATTCGGTTACACAACCAATTTCTGGCTTCCATTGCTTCAGGGACTTTCAGTTGTCACGTATCCTAATCCTCTCGAATATAAAAAAGTAGTTCAGATCATTAGAGAAGAGGGTGTGACTTTAATGCTTGGAACACCGGTATTTTTTAACGGGTATCTCAGGCAATCAGAACCGGGAGAGCTTTCTTCGGTTAGAATTGCTGTAGCCGGTGCGGATAAATGCCCTGATATACTTCGTGAAGGATATAACAAGAAGCATGGAATAACACTTCTGGAAGGATACGGCTGCACCGAGACCAGCCCTGTTATATCTGTTAATCTGCCTAATGCGAACAAACCCGGAAGTACCGGTAGACCTCTGTCTACAGTAAAAGTGAAGATTGCAGATATCACCAGTGGCGCGGAAGTTCCAAGAGGACAGGAAGGGAAATTGCTTACGAAGGGTGATCATGTGATGAAAGGATATTTTGATGACCTTGAAGAAACTTCATTAAGGATAAAAGATGGATGGTATGATACCGGTGATATGGGTATGGTCGATGAGGATGGCTATGTCTGGCACAGAGGGCGCTTAAAAAGATTTGCAAAGATCGGTGGTGAGATGGTATCTCTGGTTAGGGTTGAAAGTGTATTAACTGACTTGCTCCCTCCTGATACGGACTGCTGTGTTGTAGAAATACCTGACTATTTGAAAGGTGCAAAAATCATTGCAGCTATAACAAGTAGCATTGATGAAAGAGAGATATTGAAGAAGATGTCAGCAGAACTTCCGAATCTTTCATTACCGAAGGAGTTCCTTTTAATTGATGAACTCCCTAAAATGGGAAGTGGGAAGATCAATTTCAGGAAAGTTACAGAGATAGTTAAGGAAAAGTTCTCAGAAAATAATAACAAGAAATAGAAAAAGGGTTATCCCTTTAAAACAACTTTCCTGGAACTAGTTGGAAAGTTCTGATAATAGTGCCCTTGCTTCACGCTGATATATTGATTGAGGGAATTCATTAATCAATCTGTTCAGGTTATCTTTTGCACTTTTGTCCAGTCCGTCTTTGATATTGATCTTTGCGATCTTGAGCAGGAGAAAATCTTTTGTGATCTCTGATTTAGTATCGGAAAGGAGTTGGTGCAGAATGTCCAGCCCTTTTTTTCCCTCTTTAAGTGAGATGAAAAGCTCAGCGTCCAGTAGTTTTTTCTGGTCATCGAGCAGCTTTCTGCTTCCTTTGTAACCGGACAATACCTCTTTAGCCTTAAGATAATCTTCTTTTTCAAAATAGAGAGAAGCGAGATAAAAAGTAATTGCTGATGAAATACCCTTGCCGGTTTTAAGAGATGACAGCTCTTCTATTTTCTGATCTGATGTCAGTGTTGTAGAGTTCCAGATATCAAGAGCTGATGCAAAATTTTGATTGTCTTTCGCTACAGATCCGGATCTGAGCAGGAGAACAGCAATAATGACCACAACTATAATAACCATAACTCCCAGAACAATTAGGATCTCTCTTTTAAAGTCGTTAAATTTTTCTATAACAGCCTGAATGAAATTTGCAAACGGATCTTCCTTAAGATGTTCTCTCTCTTTCCTTTTCATTGGAACCTCGCATTTTTTTATAATCCGGGACAATCCCGGGAAGAAAAACCGATAGTAGCATTTAGACCGATATCTGTCAAGAAAACAATGAACATCTTCAACTCACAATTATATGTATGATCTCTGAATAAATTTTACTTTGCTGATGAGGAATGGTCGTGGACGATTCTCCACCCTTCCTCGAATTTTCTGAGAAGAAGTGTGTAGAGGCCGGTCCTCTCTTTTTCAGGATATTTAAGGGTCCATCTTCCGAAAACCAGAGCTGCATCGTTACTGATCACTGTAATATCAACATCGGAGAATGAGAGCCTGCCCATTGCTTCCTTATCAGGGTAACTTTTTTTATATCTCTTCAGTGTATTCTCCCAACCGAAGTTAAAGTTGCCATTCCCAGCGAATCTCATCTTCTCAGATTTGCGATAACACTGCATATATTGTTCAATATTACCGCTGTTCCAACCCTTCTCTGAATCATAAAGAACAATTGAAACTTCCTTTTTAATAATATCGATTCCATCATCTTTGGGAATCAAGTATGAAACTGAAAGTAATGCTATCGTTAAGGTGATAATGATTGCTTTTCTCATTTAAGATCTCCTGTAATTAAAATAATATTATATTAGTTCTATTTATTGTTTAGTGAGAAATTTTGGAGCTTCTCGTTATCCGGGAAATATTTCAGTGCTTCGATAAGCATGTTTTTGAGCTCATCTCTCTTTCCCTGTTTTCTTATTATTTTCAGAATAGTGAGAAAATTATAAGGATTTCTCAGCAGGTAGAGTGCTGCATGACCATGGTTAAGTGCCGGCTCTAATTTCCCCTCTTTAAAGAAAACTGATGCAAGCTTGGAATGGTTCTCCGGGAGAAAAGGGTTTGAGATCAGTTTCTTCTCAATCTCATCTATACTTTCATCTTCCCCACCTTTTATAAAAATATATTCTCCATTTCCATTCGGGAATTCCATATCATATTTTAGTTCTGAAAACACAAAGGGATTTATAAGTTTAAAGAAGATCTTCCTCACCTCTTGTTCAAGGGGGAATCCCGGTAGAAATTTCAGGAATGCCGGTTTTATAAAATTACGGTGCTGGGATTGTTCAACAATATCGAAGAATTGAGTTATCAGATCCTCATCGGAAGGGTATAGAAGCAAACCTTCCATTAGAAAGTTCCATGCAGCCTCCCTGTCTTTCAGGAGTGTCGAAATGTTCACTGCGTTAAAAAAAGACTCGGCCATCATTCCCATTCTTACAGATCTCTTTATGGAATCCATAGCTTCCGTATATTCATTATTTAAGGCATAGATCAGGGCTACATTATTAAGTGCTTCATGTCTGCAATCACCGCAATCCAGAACATTTGAAAAATCAGAGAGTGCTTCATCAATGTTATTTGATAAATAATTGATCACTCCGGATAAAAAGTATTTTTCTCCCCGAAAAGGGCTCCGGGGATCTATCTCATCGAGAATTTTCTTTGCAGCTGTGTAATCATTTTTTAAAAAATATACTCTGGCTAGTTCGAAAAGCAGCATTTCCGGGTCTTTACTCAACTCAGATCTTACTTTTTCAAGGAACTCTGTTTTTTTATCATAGTCATCTATGAGAAGCCCTTTAATAAATATCTCATAATTCCTCAGATCAAATTTTAACTCAGGGATCTCAGGAGTTGTTTTTGTTCCGGACAGGTATATAACCAGATTTCTGAGGATGTTTTTCTTGATTGAGAACAGGTTTGTGGTCTTCTCTTTTATCACCGGAAGATATTTTTGATTTAAGTTCCGGAGGTCGATTAAAAATGTCCTGATGCTTAGTATCTCTTCTCCCTGACCGGGTATTGTTGTAATCTCTCCCCATACCAGTCTCTCCGCTCTCATTAGTTTTGCAGCTCTTATTATAGATGCTTTGGAAACATTATAAGGGAATTTGATGTTAAGGCTCTTTAGTAATCCTCTACCCTCATTATCAGAAAAAGTATCTATCTGATTGACCCTTAACCCGTAGCTCAGATAAAGAGAAATCCCACGCCCCAGCCATTGGTGAGCTTTATTTTCTGCTGAATTTACTTTAAATGGGAAAACAACAGTTCTCGGAAAGGAGAAAGTTGTTTGTATCAACAAGATCATAGTTAATATTATTAATATTCTGGTTTTCATTTTTTATTCTTTTTCATGGAAAGCTTTGAGAAACTTTCTCAGGAACAAAGCTCCATTGTATTCAGCTTTCCCCCCATGTTCGAGGCGAAATGCGAATGAGTACCTCGGTTTTCCAAAGGGGAAGAATCCTGTAAGAACAGAATCCAATCCTTTACTTTTTTCCCCTGCTGTTCCGGTTTTGAGGCCGATATCCATAAAATCCACGCTTGCCCGCCTTCCGGTTCCTTTAGGATCAATTGTGACCTCTCTCATCCCTGATTTAATATCCTCAAAGAACCTGTTATTCAGATATATCTTTTTGTTTTCCGGAGTATGATTGTAATACCCAAGGTTAAAAATATTCTGATTGCTCATTATAATATACGGGAATATTATGTTCCCGTTCTGTGCGATTATTGAAGATATTATTGCAGAATGGATAGTTGTTACAGAAATATGCTCGAGCCCGATAGAGAGATTTGCAAGGGCTCTCTCCCCCCGATCTTCAGAAGAAAATCTGCCGAACCTGAACTGAAAAATCCCGTCATCGGCGGGTTCGGAATTGAACATAAAATTTTCGAGAACACTATGAATCTTTTTTATTCCCGATTTAATCCCCATTTCCGCAAATGCAATATTACAGGAGTGCGAAAGAGCTTTTTCAGGAGATTGAAGTATGCCGTGTCTTATCCAGTCATAAAATATCTTTCCATCATAAGAAGTATATCCTATACAATTAAAAGGGAATATTTTTTCAGCTGTCGAATTGAAGTAGGCGAACAGGGTCATAAGTTTAATTATCGAACCCGGCTCATATTCCCTGGTAAGTGCTGTATTGTCATCATTTCCGTTAAATGGCTTGGAATATGCGGCAATAATACTCCCGTCTTCCAGATCAGTGAGTACAAAAGATCCGGAATATTTGTTAAAAAGCCTGTGAAGTTTAAGCTGAACATCTTTGTCAATAGACAGCTTAATGTATTTTATCCCATTCCTGAGGGTATTGTTAAAGTTAACAAAATTTATTCCGGGAATGAGAGAAATACATTTGCCCTGTTCTATATCGTAAGTAGCCAGTGGTTCTCCGTCTCTGTCGAATATGAAATCTATCTTCCCTTTTTTTACCCTGCGATTTATCTCCTTAAGTATAGAAAGGTGTTTTGAATACTTGTCCGGGTCTTCCGGTTCGAACACTTTTATCTTTCCTCCGGATTCGTCAGCCCTGTAAAGGGAAGTATCTGAAACTATCCTGTAAAACCGGACAAAATCATTGTCTCCCGGAAGCAGAGAGGAATATATATCAAGTTGTTTATAGAAACAATTGTCAGAAAGATATGCTAATACCTTTTCAGACTTTATTGATGATTTCCCCGGTTCACATTTTGAGAGGATATCTTTCCCCTTCTCTATATTGTTCCCGATCAGGCTGAGAATACCTTTTAGCTCATTAAACGAGGATCTTCTGAAAAATGATGAACCTTCCTTCTCGAGAAGGTTATTGCATTTTAGAATCTCTCCGGTCAGAAGAAAACCTTCTGCTTTTTTGACTTTTTTATATGCCGAATGATCCTTGTAGAACAGGAAAACAGCTACTATAAAAAAAATGAACAAGAAGAAGACTACTTTTCTTCTCAATTTTTTTTTCTTTAGCTTCAGAAATGAAAAGGTCCTGTCTTTAAAGTCCAGATCCATTTTATCCTTTCAGGTATTCTCCTAATTTATCCAGCCCCTCTCTTATTTTTTCGAGTGAGTTGGCATATGAGATCCTGAGATAATTAGGTGCACCGAATGCCGTTCCCGGAACAACAATGATATTAAGCTTATTCAGAATATCCATTGCAAAGTCGCCATCATCTTTAAATCCCATTTTGTTAATATAATAAGTAAAATCTGCGAAAAAATAAAATGCACCTTCCGGATTCACAAAACTGATATTTCCGATCTCATTGAACCTGCCGGCTATATAATCTCTACGCTCACGGTATTCGTCTATCATCGGAGCCAGATATGATT
>JAGLQR010000009.1 GCA_023136725.1 Candidatus Aminicenantota bacterium | reverse complement strand
AATGCAGCCTGCATAACAGTATTTATCCGGTTAC
Source organism: Candidatus Aminicenantota bacterium (assembly GCA_023136725.1). Classification (GTDB taxonomy): domain Bacteria; phylum Acidobacteriota; class Aminicenantia; order UBA2199; family UBA2199; genus UBA647. Next base: position 16,195 of record JAGLQR010000009.1, on the reverse strand, counting down.
CGAGGCCAACTTCATTAGCGATCTTCAAAGCATCAATATTATAGAACTTCAATTTCTTTCTGATAATTGTTTCCTGCATATCTCTTGTTAAATGGTAGAAAACCTCATCATTCGGGAGATTTGAGTTCAGGAGGAATGTCCCACCATCTTTCATCTCTTTTAAAATATCATATCTGCCAATGTATGCGGGGTTATGCAATGCAATAAAATCAGCCTTTGTAATAAGATAGGTTGAAAGGATCTTGCTCTCGCCGAACCTGAGATATGAAATGGTTATTCCACCTGATTTTTTTGAATCATAGGAGAAGTATCCCTGAGCGTTCATATCTGTATTATCACCGATAATTTTAATCGAATTCTTATTTGCACCAACCGTACCGTCTGATCCCAGTCCCCAGAAAATGCACCTTTTAATATCATCCGGTTCAGTTGTAATAACTTCTCCTGCTTTTATTGATTTATTTGTAACATCATCATTGATTCCAACGGTAAAGCCGTGAAATCCATCATTTTTTAAATGTTCAAACACATCTCTGACCATAGATGGTGTGAACTCTTTTGAACTCAAGCCATACCTTCCGCCTATTATGGTTATGTCTTTCCCTCTCAGAGCAGTAGCAATATCCAGATATAGAGGCTCACCGATTGATCCGGGTTCTTTTGTTCTGTCTAGAACGGCAATTCTCTTTACTGTATCCGGGAGAGTTGCTAAAAATGATTCAACGGCAAAAGGCCTGTAAAGCCTGACTTTGATCAAGCCTAATTTTTCCCCTTTAGCGTTAAGGTATTTTATGGTTTCTTCTATCGTATCGCAAGATGAACCCATGGCGATAATGATGTTTTCCGCATCTTCTGCACCGACATAATCGAATAAATTATATTTCCTGCCGGTTTTCTTGTAAATTTCGTCCATATATTCTTTAACTATAGCAGGGGTCTTATCATAGTAAGAATTAACAGTCTCTCTACCCTGGAAGTAGACATCAGGGTTCTGAGCCCCGACTTTTAGTATCGGATGGTCGGGTGAAAGTGCTCTTTTTCTAAAATTTTCAATGTATTTCATGTCAACCATAGATGAAATAGTGTCATAATCTATCATTTCCACTTTCTGTATTTCATGAGATGTTCTGAATCCATCGAAGAAACTTACAAAAGGGATAGAGGATTTAAGAGTTGATAAATGTGATACTACTGCAAGATCCATTGTTTCCTGAATATTTGATGCAGCGATCATTGCAAAACCTGTATTTCTGACAGACATAACATCGGAGTGATCTCCAAAGATTGACAAAGATTGAGCAGCTAGAGACCTTGCAGACACGTGAAATACGGTTGGGAGCATTTCTCCGGCTATTTTATGCATATTCGGAATCATCAGAAGCAATCCCTGAGATGCTGTGAATGTGGTTGTCATAGACCCGGCAGTTAATGCACCATGAACTGAACCGGCAGCTCCACCTTCAGACTGCATTTCAACAACGTCAAGCTTTTGTCCAAAAATGTTTTTCTTTCCGAAAGCAGCCCATTCATCAGCCATTTCTCCCATACCTGATGAAGGCGTTATCGGATATATTGCAGCGACTTCACTAAAAGCATATGCTACATGAGTTGCAGCTGTATTCCCGTCAATAGTTGCCATTATTTTGCTCATTTGATACTCCTTATCATTAATTTTATTATGAATCCAGAAAGGAAAAAATTATCATATAAGGCTCATTTAGTCAACATAAGTTTAGTTTAAAAATTAATTTATTTTCAGCAGAAACATGCTTTAATATTTCCTTGTTGCAGTACTTTGGATCTAAAGGAATCTCTTTTTCTGATAATGATAATCTCAGAAAAGTTTTTATATGAAGTGATATTTTTGGTTGCCCTTTTTTGTCACACTTTCAGCTTAGATTTCTGTTTAAATATATATTGATAAAGAACTTTTATTCTTGCTAAAAAATCCAAATTGATATCCAGCAATAATATATACCTAAAAAAGATAAAATATTTTATTGTGAATTTCAATCGGGATTTATTTACAATTTTTTCGAAATATTTGAGTTCGCTAATTATTAAATTCATGATTTTATTTGAATTATTCTGTTTTATAATACCGCCTAAATGAACAATATTTGCATCTGCTACAAGCATTGACTTATAATTTTTGTAAGTAATTCTATATGTTAATTCCACTTCTTCAAAATACAGGAAAAAATCTTCATCAAACAAACCTACTTCGTTTAGAACTGCTTTTCTTATAAACATATTTGCGCCTGTTATATAACCAACCTCCCTGTTATAAAAAGGTTCTTTGTCAGGTTTGAAAGAAGGTAGTATATTTATAACCTTCTCTATAAAAGAACTTTTAAAATAAGTTTTGATCAAAATGTTTTTCAAGCTTGGCAAACTACTGTAAGAATGAATATATTCCATATGACGGTTATATAATTTACCTCCACAAACTCCCACATTATGATTTTCAGTTTTTTCCATAAATTTAAAAAATTGTTCAGGAGCATTATTTATTAAAATCGTATCTGAATTCAGTAAAAAAACATACTTGGAATTAGAACTTTTAATTGCAATATTATTAGCAACAGCGAATCCATAGTTTTTCTTGTTTTTAATAAGTTTTACCTGAGGAAATTCATGCTCAATCATTTCACAGGAATTATCCTGTGAATCGTTATCGACAACAAAGACCTCAAAATTAATATTTTTCACTTTTTCAAAAACAGATGTCAGACAATTTCTGGTAAGTTCTTTTGTATTGTAATTAACAATTATTATTGAAACGTCCTTAAACATTTTATTAGTTTAGTTCTTTAACTTAACTACTGCAAGCATCTGATAAGTCAATAATCCTTTGAAAATACTTTTAAAAAATTTTCCAGCAAATGGAATTATCCTCATTATGTAAAAACCAAGATCCTGATAATGAGTGTACAAGTAGTGAAATTCAATTATTTCGTAATTTTTCTTTAATAACAAATTTCGAAAGGTTTTATTGGTAAAAAACCTTAAATGCGTTTCATCCAATATCCCGATTTCTTTATAATCAAAGTTACCAAAAAGCAATTTTAATCTTATATTCCAAAATGCTATATTTGGGGTTGAAATAATTACTTTTCCATTAGTTTTTATTAATTGTTTTAATTTTTCCAGGAACAGTTCCGGGGATTTTAAGTGTTCAATTATTTCTGTACAGATCACATTATCAAATTTTGTGTTTGACTCTGTATATTCTACTAATCTCTTTAGGCATTCATCTGTTTCCAGGTCTCCCAGTATTGTATTAACTCCGCGTTTTTTGCTTAGTTCAACATTTTCTTCATCCATATCAACAGCAAGTACTTTGCAACTTAAATGATCTTTCAAATAAGCACCTATATGGCCTGACGCACAGCCCAGGTCAAGAACATGAGATCCTTTTTCTATATTTTTAACAGTGACATCATATATATTCCTTCTGAAAAATAAATCATTGCCGTATCTTTCAGTGAAATACTTTTTTTTAGAATTTTTTTTTAACATGAATATCCTTCAAATGGATTTAGTTCAATGTTAACAGATGTATCCATATTTTGACAATATTGATGATTTTAAATAATATCAGGTTATGAAAATAACATTGGAGCTTGAAAAAAAATATTCAGAGAATGTAATGATAATCTTCCCGATTATAGGGAAAAGATCGTTAGTTGATATTAAAAAAAAATATCCGGGAGCAGAACTGGAACTGAGAGGGAAGAATTTCAAGGGTAGTGAAGGCGAAAAGTTAATTTGCAGTACAGGTTTGCCGGGAAATAATACTCTCATGATGATTGGTGCCGGAACCTCCGGTAATCCGGATAATATCAGGAAACTTGCAAGGAATATACTGATTGCAATAAAGGAATTCAAGCTGAAAAGATCTGCAATTAATCTTGCTCAAAGTATAGAGTTAAAAGAATTAGAGATTATAAATTTTATAGACTATCTTAATTTAAATTCATATTCATTTAACAGGTATATTTCAAAAAAGGATATATTCAGTCCTGAAGAGATCACTATCCTGGTCAATAACAAAAATAAATATCAGAGGATACTAAAGGAAAGATCAGAAATATCCGGAATTGTAGATTATGTGAGAGATCTGATAAATGAGACACCGGCAATTGTTACTCCTGAATATATGAAAAAAAAGGCAATTGAACTTTCAGGCAGAGAAAATGTCGATGTTGAAATTTTTGACGATAAAAGATTGATAAAAGAAAAATTAAATGGCCTTATAAACGTAGGGAGAGGATCAAAACTAAAACCACTGATGGCTAAGATCAGTTATACTCCAGATAAATTTAAGAATAAGATAGCAATTGTGGGGAAGGGGATCACATATGACTCAGGCGGTCTCAATATAAAAACAGGATCACATATGAGTACAATGAAATCTGACATGTCCGGTTCTGCTGTTGCTCTTGGTATTATTGATCTGATATCACAATTTAAATTACCTGTGAAACTAATTTCATTTCTTCCCCTTGCCGAGAATATGCCCGGGTCAGGATCATATAAACCAGATGATATCATTTTATTCAGAAACGGAAAAAGTGTAGAAATATTAAATACAGATGCTGAAGGAAGGTTGGTACTTGCTGATGCTATCATAATGGCCTCTGAGGAAAATCCGGATTATATAATAGAACTTTCAACATTGACCGGTTCAATTGTTAATGCATTGGGAACTTCAATCGCAGGCTTATTTACTCTTGATAAAAGTCTCAGTAGAAAGTTGAAAGCTTCAGGAGAATCAACAGGAGAGTTTGTCTGGGAAATGCCTCTTTACCAAAGTTATAAAAAAAGTATCAGTTCGAAAATTTCCGATTTGAAAAATGCAGGGTATGGAAATGCTTCCTCAATAAAAGCAGGATTATTTCTAAATGAATTCTCAGGAAAAGTTCCATTTGCACATATAGACATTGCCGGAACGGCATTTATTGAAAAAGAAAGTGAATATCATAGTGTCTCAGGTGCAACAGGATTTGGAATAAGATTGCTTTATAATTTTTTGAAATCAATTTCAATTGATTGACAAAAATCGATTTTGATACTATATAAATTAATGATGCCTGAACAGATTGAAGTCCAGTTAATGGGATTAATATTAGATCCTGTCTCTAAGACCCCTGTAATGTTGTTAAAACCCGAGAACCTTGAGAAAATTATACCAATATGGATTGGAATTTCTGAAGCAAATAGTATAACTATCGAACTGGAAAAAATCAAATCCCCAAGACCTATGACACATGATCTGCTGAATTCTGTTATTAAGAACCTTGAATATAAAGTTGAAAAAGTGATCATAAATGAGATATTAGACAATACTTATTATGCTAAACTTTATATAAGTAATGGACGTGAATCAAAGATCCTGGACTGCCGCCCGTCAGACGCAGTTGCAATTGCTCTTAAAAGTAGAGCAAAAATATATATATCAGATCAGGTGTATAATAATTTTGATGTATCGGGTATTTCTCAGGAATTTTTTGACAGTGAGGATAAAGTCGAGAATTGGTTTAATTCACTTTCAAAAGAAGATTTCGGAGAAATAGAGCACTAATTCTTTTTCTCTTCCTTTTTTATAGAATCCCATATCCGGTTCATTTGATCAAGAGAAGCAGATTTGACAGGAATATCAAGTTCTCCCAACCTTTTTTCAAGTAACCGGAATCTTTTTTTAAATTTTTTATTTGCATCTCTTAAAGCAAGTTCAGGGTTTACCTCTGATATTCTTGCCACATTTGCGACAGAAAATAAGAGATCGCCAAGCTCCTCATATATTTTCTTTTGATCACCCTTAGATATTTCATTTTTAAGTTCAGCAATTTCTTCTTCAACTTTTTCCAGGGCAGGTCCGGTATCACCCCAATCAAATCCTATAGATGAAGCCTGATCACCATAACGTTTTGCAGCAGCAAGAGCCGGCATTGCTTCAGGGTAATCAGATAGAATACTATTACTTTTCTTTTCTTCCTTTTTTATTGCTTCCCAATTGTTTTTTACCTCTGCCGGTGTTTCGGCAGTTTTATCACTGAATATATGCGGATGTCTCCTTATCAGTTTCTGATTCAGAGTATTTATTACTTCAGAAATTGAAGACTCACCGGATTCTTTCATGATTTGTGATATGAAAACTATCTGAAGCAGAAGGTCTCCTAATTCTTCGTTTATATTTGCATTATCTTTATTTTCTATTGCTTCTATCAATTCATATGATTCTTCCAAAATATATTCTTTGAGGCTTTCCTTAGTCTGGACCTTGTCCCATGGGCAACCTTTTAAAGGGTCCCTTAGAATTTCCATAATTTTTAATAATTGCTTGAATTCATTCATCTTGTTTTTTTTTTACAAAAGTGTTATAAAAAATATTAGAAACAATGATAATATTTTTTCATATTAAAAACAACAAAAGCAAAAGTATTCGTATAGATAATGGACGCTGAATTTAAATCTATAGTGCTTTTACTTACGACACAGGCAATGATAAATCTCGGAGAGATAAATGATCCTGTAAACAACACTTCGAAACCGGACAAAAAAAACTCTGCATTGTTTATTTCTCTTATTGAAAAATTGAAAGAAAAGACCGAAGGGAATCTTACTGAAGGTGAGGACGTTTTCCTGAATGAGGTTATAAATAACTTGAACAGGATTTTCAAAAGTAAGTTCGAAGAGGGAATAGTACAATGAGAATTAATTTCAAACTTATTACAGTCCTGATCCTTCTTTTATTATTTTCAAGTGTAGATGCAAGAGATTCTCTGGGTAGTGTCTATAAACTGAAATATTATGATTTAAAGACTGATGACAACCAATTCCTCAGATCTCTTTCTGAATTCAATTTGCAGGAACTCTCACGCAGGGAATTTCAGTTATCACTGATAGAGCTTGAAAAGATCGGAGACAGGTTTGCAAAAGAAGGTAAACTGGATAAGGCTCTTATTGTATACAAGAAAATATATGAGAATTCCGGGGATTATTGGCAAATATATAACAAGATAGAGATTCTTAAGCGGAAAAAAGGGTCGTTTTTTTTCAGTATCAGAAATTTTTTGAGACAAACCATTGCTCTTCTGAACAACAGTGATTCTTTTTTTACAATAGCAGGACTTACATTTTCGTCAGTATATTTTGCTTCGATCCTTATATTCTTTATTTTTGCAATAATTCTTTTTTACAGGTATTTTAAAATATTTGCAAACGATGCCCTTAATGCTGAAGATGGTGATGTTTCAGTAAGAAAGATAGTGGTTTTTTCAATAGCTCTTTTATGGCCATTTGTATTCTTTTCCGGATGGATGATCTTCCCCTTTATAATTTCCGGGTTGTTCTGGTCTTATTTCAACAGAAATGAGAAACAGTCAATAATGGTGCTGGTTATTTTGATATTTATTTTTTCTGTATTTTTAAGTATCAGATCTCACCTGAACAAGAGTATGGAGAGTGAAACGTTTTATACCGTAAACGAGGTTTACTCAGGAAAGTATTTCTCGAAATCGGATTATGCTAAATTTGATAATGAATTGAAAGTCTATCTCGCATTTTCCTACTATGAGAACAAGGATTATAATTCTTCATTAGACATTCTGTTATCCACAGGGGAAGGGTATAGAAGCATCCTTAAATTTAATCTCCTTGGGAACATATACTACAAATCCGGTAATTTTGAAGAGAGCATGAAATATTTTAAAAATTCACTCGATCTGAATGAAAACGATGAAATAGCATTACATAATTTCGCAATTGTCCTTGCAATTCAGGATAATGTTAAAATATTTGATTCATATGCTTCCAGGTTTCCAGAGATAAAGCATATTATAAACAATGTTCACAAAATAAAGGAGATTAAAGCTAATCCCGGACTTTTGAAAAGAAGAGCATTTTATTCCTCCAAAGAGAAATTTGCCCCCTTTTCATTCCTTTTATCGGTTCTTAAAGAATTTATTGAACTTCCAATAATGTATTTTTCACTACTGACTCTTCTATACATTTATTTCATTAATTTAGTTTTTTCTAACCTGGGTGAAAGTATCCGATGTTCAAAATGCAGCAAAATTATCAAAGAAACTACTGCAGATGCAAGTAATCATTTCTGTAATGAGTGTTATCAATTATTTATGATAAAGGATGTGATCTTCCTTGAAGCAAAAGTTGCGAAAGAGGAGAAAATAAAAAAGAAGCAATTTATAAGAGGAATTTTTATTGGTGGAGTTTCTCTTTTTTTCCCCGGTTTGAATTTTATTTTCAAAGAGAAATATATGTCTTTTATTATATTCTCAATTATATTTTATACTTTTGCAGTTTTTTCTATTACAGGAAAGATCTTATTTGAAAATATGTACTCAATACATCCTGTTATATTCAATATAACATCTGTTGTTACTGTGATTTTATATCTTTTTATTAATCTTTTTTCGGTAAAGGGGGATTCTGATGGCTTTTAAAGGCACCCTTAGAGATTTTAAGGTTCCTGATATTCTTCAATTGATCTCCTACCAGAGAAAGAGCGGATTGCTCACATTTACAAACGACAATGCGTTTATAACTCTGGTTTTTGAGAAAGGATTTATTGTAGGAGTAGATTCATTTCCAAAGAAAATTGAATTAAGATCCGGATCTGTTCTGGTAAAACAGGACTTGATAAGTGAAGAAATGCTTGACCGGGCACTTTCAATTCAAAAGAGAACAAATCAGAAAATTGGTGAGATACTCCTTAGTATGGGACTGATCGGAGAAAGCACAATTGCAGAAGCACTTCACACTCAGGCGACCGAGATAATCCTCTCTCTTTTCAAGTGGAAGAAAGGTGAATACAATTTTAAAGTAATGGATGTTGTTGAGCCTTCTATGAAAATAATTGAACCACTTCCTACTGACAATATCATAATGGAAGGTGTTCAAATGCTTGACGAATGGCCACAAATCGCTGAGCTGATACCTGAGGAAAACATAGTTTTTGAGCCATCCGAAATAGATTCTTTCAAAATTGAGATCATAAATGAACATGAAGATCCGAAAACAGATAGTGAAAAGGTGTATTTGACCGAGGGGGAACTTGGAGTATTGAAGTTTATTAATGGAGAAAATTCTGTATTAAACCTCGTTGAAATGGGGCTCTTCAATAAATATAAAGTTTATAAAAGTATATATAACTTATTGAAAAAAAATATTATTCAGAAAAAAGAAAGCAAGGTAGAAGAAGAAATTGAACAGGAATTGATTGCTCAGAAAAAAATTATTGCAGTAAAAAAAATAAATATCCTTCAGTTAATTTATATCATTCTATTGTTTGCAATACTTTTGATTTCATTTTTTACACCAATGAAACCATTTGATAATACAGATATATTCGGAACTGATACTATTAAAACTTATAAAGAATAACTTAGAAACAAATGACATGGAAAAAAGATCTGGAAATGCTGTTACCATTGGAAATTTTGATGGTTTTCACCTAGGGCATCAGTCAATAATCAGTAATACATTAAGAATAGCTGCTGAAAAATCCATTGGATCGGTTCTGCTCACATTTCATCCTAATCCCAGGCTTTTTTTCAATGCTGAAGATAAACTGATTTATTCTGATCAAAGGAAAAAAAAAGTATTGGAATCAACCGGCATTAATAAAATTGAATATATTAAATTTCCTGAAGTATTCAGTTTGAACGGGCAGGATTTTATTGACAAGTATTTATTGGATATATATTCCATGAAATATCTTGTTGTTGGTGATAACTTTAGATTAGGTAAAGGGAGAGAATGGGATATTGAGAGAATAAGTGAGTATGGAACAATAAAGGGGTTTGAAGTGAAAATAGTTGCTCCTGAAGATTATCACGGGACTAAAATATCAAGTTCAATAATCAGGGATCTCTTAAGAAAAGGTGAGATAAGTACAGCTAATATTATGTTAGGTGTCGAATACGTATCCGAAGGGTTTGTTCTGAAGGGGAATCGGATAGGTACCAGACTGGGATTTCCAACGATCAATATCGTTGATAATAATTGTCTTTTACCTAATGGCGTATATAAGTCCAAAGTTTTTTCAGACGGGAATGTATACAAATCTGCTACATATATTGGAGACAATCCGACTATATCAAAGACAGAAAGAAAAATAGAAACACATTTAATTAACTTTGATAAAGAAATTTATGATAAATATGTTGAAATACACTTTCTGAAATTTATAAGAGGAGAAAGAAAATTCAGTTCTGAAAAAGAGTTGATATTTCAGATAAGAGATGATGTTAACACCATAAAATTTGACTTTGAAACAGAAGTTTGATAAGAATATGGTATAATCTCAAAATTAAATTTATTGAGATATTCAATTAATATCAAATAAATAAAACAAAAGAAACAGGAGAGATAGCAATGTCTGAAAAAGAACATCCGGTAAAAAAAGCTAAAGAAAAGAAAATGGATGAAGCTGACAATAAAACCGCTACCACAAAAGCCGTAGAAAACAAAACATCTAAGGATGCCAAATCTAAAAAAAAGATTACAGAAAAGCAAAACGATTTAATGTCTAAAGAGTTCAAAATAATTATTCCGAGAATCGAGATAGAAAAAAGATTTGATCAGGCTGTGGAAAATTATTCATCAGAAATGAAACTTGATGGATTCAGAAAAGGAAAGATACCGGTAGAAGTTGTAAAAAGTAAGTATCGTGAAATTATTATTGATGAAGTTGTGAATAAATTGATTGAAGAATATACTTTTAAAAAAATTAAAGAAGAAAATATCCCCATTATTTCCTCTCCTGCCATCAAGGAATTCGAATTTGAAGATGGTAAAGATCTTAATGCTCTTGTTTCTGTAGACCTGTTTCCTGAAGTTAAAGTCCCAGATCTGGATAAGGTTCAATTAAGTATAAAAAAGGATTTGTTAAAATCAGAAGATTTTAATGAAGCGGATCAAATTGATATGATACTTGAGAACAATAAAAGGAAACAGATTGTCAGGGATCAAGTGATAAAAGACGGCGATTTTGTAGAATTTACAATTCAATCTCAGTTTACTGACACAAAGAGGATGATGCCGAAACAGGATTCATTTTTTGAAGTTAAAGAGGAACCTCATTTCGATATTGGTGAGCTTTATAAGGACCTGGTTGGAAAGTCTGCAGGTGATAAACTCGAAATTGAAAGAAAATATAATAAGGATAATAAGAAAAAAAACTGGGCCGATAAGACCATCAGGCATTTTATTATAATAAAGAATGTTTTTGAATATGTTAAACCTGAATTAAATGCTGAGTTCCTTAAGTCTGTAGGATTTTCTGATGAAAAGAGTTTTAAGGAAAAGTTAAAAGAAGAGTATTCGAGTCAATTATCAAGGCAAAGAGATCAAATTATTACTTCAGAAATCAGAGATAAGTTGATCGAAATATGTGATTTCAGTGTACCTGATTCTATTGTTGATCAGGAAGTCCAGAGATCTCAGGCACAATATGCTCAAATAATTATGACCCTGCCTGAAGATAAAAGGGAAGAATATGTCAAAACTGTAAGAGAAAATGCTGAAAAATCTATCAGGTTTTCCTTTATTCTTGAAGAAGTAAAGAAGAAATTTGATATTAAAGTGGAAAATGAAGATCTTGACAAAGAATTTAAATCAATTGCAGATGCCAACAATATTGATATTAAAGAAGTCAGAAAGTATTATATGAAAAATGACCAGAAAGAATCATTAAAGGACAGTATAGGCAGGAATCAGGCAATTGACCTGCTAAAGGAAAAAATTAAGATCAAAGAGGTGTGATATGGCTTTAATTCCGATAGTAGTTGAACAAAGTGGTAACACAGAAAGAGCTTATGACATATATTCAAGATTGTTAAAGGATGGAATAATATTTCTTGGGTCAGAGATTGATGATCCTGCTGCAAATGTTATTATTGCACAATTGTTATTTCTTGAAGCAGAGGACTCAGAAAAAGATATCTCTATCTATATTAATTCACCTGGAGGAATGGTGAGTGCAGGTATGGCAATTTACGATACTATGAAGTTTATTAAAAATGATATAGTAACGATATGTATGGGACAGGCATCATCAATGGCAGCAATCATCCTTGCAGGTGGGACAAAAGGGAAAAGATATGCACTGCCGAACTCCCGTGTTCTTATACATCAGCCTCTTGGCGGGTTTCAGGGGCAGGCTACTGACATTCTTATCCATGCCGAAGAGATAAAAAAAATAAAAGAAAATATAATATCACTTCTTTCTTTACACACAGGAAAAAAGAGAGAGCAAATAGCGGAAGATCTGGAAAGAGACTATTATATGAATGCAGAAGAATCTCTTAAATACGGTATTATAGATAGTGTTATAAAAGAAAGGAAAAATATTGGAGTAAAATAAAATGAGTATAGATTTAACTGAAGGAGCACACTGTAGTTTTTGTGGTGTTAAACAAGCTGAAGCATATAAATTAATAGCTGGTAAACATGGAACTTACATTTGTGATAATTGTACAAAAACCGCTTTTAACCTTATATTCAACAATAAAGATCAGATTAAACCGGAAAAGAGGGTAGAAAAAAAGAAGAAAAGACTTATACCATCAGAAATAAAAAAAAGACTTGATCAGTATGTTATATCCCAGGACCTTGCGAAGAAAATACTATCGGTTTCTGTATACAATCACTATAAACGTGTTGATAATCATTCAGAACTTGATGTTGAAATAAAAAAAAGCAATATTCTTCTTGTAGGGCCAACAGGAACAGGGAAAACTCTACTTGCTGAAACTCTTGCAAAGATTCTGGATGTCCCTTTTGCAATAGCAGATGCAACTACACTTACTGAAGCTGGTTATGTTGGAGAGGATGTTGAAAATATTCTATTGAAACTTTATCAGGCCGCTGGTGAAGATATGGAACTAGCTCAAAAAGGGATTATTTATATCGATGAAATAGACAAGATTTCCAGGAAAAGTGAAAATGTTTCCATCACAAGAGATGTGTCCGGTGAGGGTGTCCAACAGGCTCTTCTTAAAATTGTTGAGGGTACAATAGCAAATATTCCGCCTCTGGGTGGGAGGAAGCATCCATATCAGGAATTCCTTAAGATGGACACAAGCAATATACTTTTTATTTCAGGTGGTGCATTTGTAGGGCTTGACAAGATCGTAAAAAATCGATTGAAAAAGAATATAATCGGATTTGATTCTGATAAAAATAATAAAACTTATCAATCTGAAAAGATATTTGATAATGTACAGACAGAAGACCTGATAAAATTCGGATTAATCCCCGAACTGGTCGGTAGATTCCCGGTAATTGGAATTTTAAAAGATTTGTCAAAGAAAGATCTTCTTAGAATATTAATGGAACCGAAAAATGCAATCACCAAACAATTTAAAGCTTTGTTCAAACTGGATGGGATAGAACTTGAATTTACAGATGAAGTATTGAATAAGATCACCGAAGAGGCTTATGACAGAGGAGTAGGGGCAAGAGGTTTGAGATCGATATTTGAAGAATTAATGCTTGATCTGATGTATGAAACTCCAGGGAAAAAAGGAAACAAATCTAAGATCCTTGTAGATTTTCAATACTTGAAAGATAAAAAATGGATAGCTTGAATACAGAAAACATAAAGGTTCCTTTAATACCATTAAGGGAGTTGGTTTCATTTCCATCGACAATAATCCCCATTCTGGTGGGCAGGGAAAAGTCAATATCTGCATTGAAAATATCAAAGAAGCTTTATGGTAATTATATATTTCTTTCAGTTCAAACCAATCAGATCAGTGATGACCCTTCTCAAAATGAGATCAGCAAATCAGGTATCCTTGCTAAAATCGAGAAAATAAGCGAACAGAAGAATGGAAGTTACAGGGTGATTATTCACGGAATCCAGAGAGGAAAGATAGAAAAATATATAAAAGAAGATGATTACTTTCTTGTGAAAATCAATCTGCTGACCGATTTCATATCAGATCTGAAAAAAGACAGAGAAATTGAATCTGATCTTATCAAATATTTTAAAGAATATATGGCTATAAATAAATTCAAATTTGAAGGTATATTAGATAAACTGAAATCCAGTAAACTTCCCGAGATCACTAATATTATCCCCTCAATCCTCAATATATCTATTCAACAGAAGCAACTATTGTTAGAGGAAATTGACGTGACAGAAAGGGGATTAAAACTATTAAATATCTTAAAAAAGGAATTGCTCAAAATCAGATCAATTGTAGAATTAAAGCAATTACCGGGAGATGATATTCCCGGTAGTGATGCAGATGAATATCGTAAGAGCTTTGAGAAAAATATTTTTCCCGAGAACGTTAAAAAAAGTGCATTAAAAGAGATACAGAGGTTCGAATTGATGCCGCCTTACTCTGCTGAGGGCACTGTCTCAAGATCATATCTTGACTGGTTATTGATGATTCCATGGAAAAAGTTGAAAAAAGAGAGTGGTGACCTTAAAAAAGCTTCAGAAATACTTGATGAAGATCATTACGGACTTGAAAAAGTTAAAGAGAGAGTATTAGATTACCTTGCTGTTAAGCAATTAAAAGAAGATCCGGTTGGCGAGATTCTCTGTTTTGTAGGGCCTCCGGGTGTTGGAAAGAGTTCTTTATCACGATCAATTGCAAGAGCATTATCAAAACCGTTTGTGCGTGTTTCTCTCGGGGGTTTAAAGGATGAAGCTGAAATAAGGGGACACAGAAGAACATATATAGGTTCTTATCCGGGCCAGATAATAAAAGGGTTAAAAAAAGCAAAATATATGAATCCGGTATTCCTCCTTGATGAGATCGATAAACTCAGTTCTGATTTTAAAGGGGACCCTTCGTCGGCACTTCTTGAAGTTCTGGATTCTGATCAGAATATGGAATTTGTTGATCATTACCTGGATTTAGAGATAGATCTTTCAAAAGTGTTTTTTATAACAACTGCAAATTCGATTGATAATATCCCTTCTCCATTACTGGACAGGATGGAGATAATTGAGATAGAAGGCTACACCCAGATGGAAAAATTACAGATAGCCAGGAATTACCTTATCAGGAATCAATCGGAAAAGAATGGAATTAAACCTGCTGATTTTTCCATAAGTGATGAGATACTTATGGAAATAATAAATAGTTATACACGTGAATCCGGTGTGAGAGAACTTGAACGACAGATCGGAAATGTAACTAGAAAAATAGCCAGGAACTTTGTGGAAAACGGGAAGAAGGATTCAGAGAAAGAATTAATAATAGATAAAGATCTATTAGAAAAATTTCTCGGAATTCCACTTTATTCTGATATGAAGATCCTGAAGCAAAGTGAAGTCGGAGTAAGTATAGGAATGGCCTGGACACCATTTGGCGGAGATCTGTTAATAGTTGAGTCAAAATATCTTAAAGGAAATGGGGAGTTAATACTTACAGGCAGGCTTGGTGAAGTGATGAAAGAATCATCTTCTACTGCTTATAGTTATGTAAAACTTAAGCTCTATGATTTGGATTTTGATACAGACCTCCTTGAAAATTATAATATTCATCTTCATATTCCTCAGGGAGCTGTTCCCAAGGAGGGCCCCTCTGCAGGTGTAACGCTGGCTGTAGCAATGATCTCTTTGTTGACAGGGATCAAAGTAAAAGCAAATTATGCTATTACCGGTGAAATCACTTTAAGGGGAGAAATCCTTCCCGTTGGCGGAATCAGGGAGAAAATTATTGCTGCTCATAGATACGGTGTGAAAAATGTGATTATCCCTCTCGAAAACAGAAAAGATTATATTGAAGATATTCCGGAAGAAGTAAAAAAGAGTGTTGATGTTCATTTCGTTGAGAACATGGATAATGTACTTGAAGTAGTTCTTGAGAAAACCATTAAACTAAATAATATTAAGAGTCGTATAATAAAACCGTACATGAATCCTAATATTCAGTAGTTTTAATAATTTTTAATATCAAATGAAAATAAAAAAGACAGAATTAACAAAGACCGTATTTGTACCAAAAGAGATTATTCTTGACACAATCCCCAAATTTTTATTCACAGGAAGATCAAATGTAGGGAAATCGACCCTTATCAACAAATTGATCAGAAGAAAAAAAATGGCTAAAACAAGCTCCCGGCCAGGTAAAACTATAAGTATCAACTACTATCTAATTAATGATGAGTTCTATCTTGTTGATCTTCCGGGATATGGATA
>JAGLQR010000089.1 GCA_023136725.1 Candidatus Aminicenantota bacterium | reverse complement strand
CAAAACTGAAATAAGTGAAAGTGCACTGAACAAACTTACGGAACTTGGCTTTAATCCCATACTCGGTGCAAGGCCACTGAAGAGAGTGATCCAGAAGGAGATACAGGACAAACTGTCAAGTATGATCTTATCCGGAAAAATCGATAACTCTTCAATAATAGGGATTGATTACAAAGGAGATAAATTTGATTTCACTGTAAAGGAGTGAATAAAGCATCCTTTCCAAATCTCCCCCCCCTACAAATCTCCTTCGTAAACAATCCTTCCCAAAATCCCTGTTATCAAGAGTTACTACTAAAACAGCAATATGTGTGCCAAAAGGCAATTTGCAAATATAAATAATGAAGAAGTTGTATACCGCCTATAATAAAGCATAAAATAAACCAGATTGAATTAGTGAATTATGTCGTAACTGAATGATATAAACAAAGTTTATAGTTGTTATAAACTTTGTTTATAAACTTAGTTAAAAAATTGATAAAATAGTTTGTTAAGTTTATAATATTCCAATGAGATACCTTCTCTATTATATAGATGGTTTTATCCGGAAATTCCCTCTTAGAGGAGCTGATGTTATTATCGGGAGAAAAAAGGATAGTGATCTTGTCCTTGATCTTGATTCTATTTCCAGAAAACATGTGAAGATCCTGATAGGAAATGAAATTACCATCCGGGACCTCGACTCGACAAATGGAACTTTTGTAAGAAATGTAAAGATCGGTGAATCCAGGCTTGAATTAGGGGAGTCTTTCAATATAGGGGGTATGGAATTCTTTCTGAGAGAGGGCAGCCTTGATGAGTTTAAAACGGCAGAGGAGCTAAGGCCTATCTTTAATGGTATAAATTCTTCTGCTCCGAAACCGGGTAAAGAGGAAGAGGAAACCAGGTTCTTGAATGATATCTTTTCAGATATATTACAATATATTGCAAAAACAGGGTTCAGGAAACGGAGTTTCAACCATTTCATTCATGATCTGTCAGATTATCTCTCCCAATTGCAAAACTTCGGTTCGGTTGCACTATTATCAAAGGAAAATGAAAATCATAATATTTACTTTACAATAGAAAAAATCGATAACCTTGTAAGTATGGTTAACAATCTTGCTGAAAAGGATGAAGGAATCTTTGAAGAGAGCAGGAGTGATGTTACTTTTCCCGATACGAAATTCAGGTTCTATTCTTTCCCGGTAGAATTAGGGGATATTAAAGCTGTTATGATATATGTCCCCCTGAATCCTGTTATTGCAGAGGGAGATATTGTTCTTGAATTTCTTGATCTGCTTGCAAAAGAGATATCTTTATTGGCCAGAATTTTATTGAGTGTAGACAGAGAGAAAGTTCTTCCTGATCCTGATGGGGAGTATGATCATGAGAAGGTATCGATAGTTGCATTAGATTCTGAAGTCAGGAGTTTGATAAAACAGACTATTAAAATTGCAGGAAGTGATGTGTTTGTTTTAATAGAAGGTGAATCCGGGACAGGAAAGGAATTATTTGCAAAATTGCTGCATGAACACTCCGGAAGGAGAAGGGGGCCGTTTGTTGCTATCAATTGCGCAGCTATTCCCGAGACCTTACTTGAATCGGAATTGTTTGGCCATGAGAAAGGATCATTCACAGGAGCTTATACGAGAAAGAAAGGAAAACTTGAAATAGCTTCAGGTGGAACTCTTGTTCTTGATGAAATTGGTGATATGCCTATCCCGTTACAGGCAAAAATTTTACGGGTTCTGCAGGAACATGAGTTTTACAGTGTCGGTGGGACAACTCCTATCAAAGTCAATCTCAGAATTATTTCACTGACCAATAAGATATTAAAGAACCTCATCGCTGAAGGTAGTTTCAGGGAAGATCTTTACTATAGACTGGTTCATCACAGAATCAGCATTCCTCCTCTCAGGGACAGGAAAGAGGATATCTCACCTCTGATCAATTATTTTACAGGTAAGTTCTCAGAAGAACTGGGAAAAAACATCGGAGGATATACCGTACAGGTTTTTAAAGCAATGGAAGGCTATTCATGGCCTGGAAATATAAGACAGCTGGAGAATGAGATCAGGAGGCTTGTCAATCTGGTAGAAGATGGAGAAAATATTTATTACGAATTGCTATCTGAGGAAGTACAGAGAGGAAAAGCAGTAAATGAGAAAACTGATATTCTGCACACAGGGATTTATGGAAAGTTCGGAACTGAGAAGGATTACATAATTCACCTTTTGGGGAAGAATGGTTGGAATAAATCCAGAACTGCCGCAGAGCTGGGAATTACTTATCAGGGGCTTCATAAAAAAATGAAGCGCCTCGGGATAAAAAAATAGATAAAAAACTTATTCCGGAAAAGAGATGCAGATAAAGTAGAATAGTGTCCCGGTGTTGTAAAATTTCTGATTTCGTTATATGCTTATTGTTAATATTAAATTATTCATGATAAATGTTTTATGTCGTGATCAGAATTACGGATGAAAAAAATTTCAAAAAGGAATTTAACATGAAGATTTTATTAGTTTTTAACCCTGCAGCCGGAAATGGCAAAGCTAACAAGCTGATCTCTAAGATAAAACAGGAATTTAATGAAAGAAAAATCTCTTTTGAACTTTTAACAACATCCAGCCCCGGTCATGCCGTCGATCTTGTAAAGGATGCCGATCTTTCCGGATATGACGGCATAATATCAGCAGGTGGTGACGGGACGATGTTTGAGTCACTCAATGGATACTATTTGAATCCGGGAAAGGTTAAACCCCCTTTCGGGATACTCCCTATAGGGACAGGTAATGCATTTGTGAAAGATATTGGCCTGAAGTCAGGTGACTGGAAGTCTGCAATAAATATGATTGCAGACAATAAAGTAAGGAAGGTTGATGTTGCTAAATTTAAGACAGAAGGGAATGTCTATTATTATCTCAATATTATCGGGCTTGGTTTTGTTGCTGATGTGAATAAACTCGCTCAAAAGCTCAAATTTTTCGGAAATCTTTCCTACACTATCGGTGTGTTGGATAAAATTATATTTCTCAGGAATTACAAGGTGTTCATAGAAATAGATGGGAAAAAGATAGAGAGAGAAAATGTTTTTATAGAAGTCTCCAATACCCGTTATACATCAAATTTCCTTATGGCGCCTACAGCTGAGGTAGATGATGGTTATCTTGATGTGACCCTGCTGAACAAAACGTCAAGGCGGAGAATGCTTCAATGTTTACCAAAAATATTCACAGGAGAACATGTAACGATGGAGGAAGTTGAGACATTTAAAGCAAGAAAGATCACTATAGAAACTGAACTTCCCAAGGAGTTGACTCCTGATGGCGAAATGTTCGGGACCACTCCTCTGGAGATTGAGTGTCTTCACCGGGATCTTGAGGTGTTCGGGAATTGAAGGAGATCAGATCTTTATTTATCTGGCTGTTTAGTTTCATTTTTCTATTTTTTTTTCTGATATTTGCCATTGTTTGTACATTCTTATTTCCAATGGAAAAATATGATCCCTGGATCAAGTCTCTAATGAGATTCATGCTGAGGGTGATCGGTATAAAAGTCAAAGTAATGGGAGTTGAGAATATAAACCCGAATAAAACATACCTGTTCATGGCAAATCATATCAGCCTTTTTGATATACCATTGCTCTCCGGATATGTTCCTCAACTGGTAAGAGGAATTGAAGCTGACAGACAGTTCAAATGGCCCCTTTACGGTTTCGCAATAAAGAGACTCGGTAATATTCCTATCAATCGCAAAAATGTACATTCAGCTATAAAGAGCGTTGGGAATGCGATCCAGAGATTAAAAGAAAAAAGATCTATCATAGTTTTACCTGAAGGGCACAGGACACTTGATGGTAACTTGAACCCATTCAAAAAGTTGCCTTTCCACCTTGCCAAAAGATCAGATAGTGCAATAATTCCGATGGGATTATCCGGACTTTTTTCTTTAAAGAGAAAGGGCTCATGGATAATTATGCCCGGGCCTGTCCAGATAAATTTCGGAAAACCTATACCGGTTGAGATAATCAGATCAAAATCGGTTGAAGAGTTAAGAGATTATACTAAAAATGTTATTTCAGGCCTGATTGATTTTCATTAGATAGTATCCGGTATGATTTGATTGAAATAACTATATTAGTATGTTATTTAGATAGATTAAAAAATTCTGATTTTGAGTGTTGCGTTACAAGTTCAAAATCATAACGGAGGTTTCAATGGATATTCAGTCTACAGGAAATGGTCTTCCGGAAAATGCTTACAGGAAGCTTAATGAGGGTGAGGAGTATAAACCTGTCGTACCTTCAGGGTCACCACTTCCCGAATTAACATCTTATTCGCTCCTTTGGGGTATGTTCTATGCTGTTTTGTTTTCTGCAGCAGCAGCTTATCTGGGTTTGAAAATAGGTCAGGTATTTGAAGCAGCGATCCCCATCGCAATACTTGCTGTTGGCCTCTCCTCAATGCTGGGGAGGAAGAATGCGCTTCAGGAAAATGTGATAATTCAATCCATTGGATCAAGTTCCGGTGTGATTGTTGCGGGTGCGATATTTACAATACCCGGACTTTATATTCTTGGGATAGAAGCAAGTTTTATCCAGGTGTTCCTTGCATCTCTTTTCGGTGGATTTCTCGGGATACTATTTCTGATTCCATTCAGAAAGTTTTTTGTAAAGGATATGCATGGTGAGTTCCCTTTCCCCGAAGCAACTGCAACAACAGAAGTACTTGTTGCCGGTGAATCCGGTGGTAATAAGGCCAAGATTCTGGTAAAAGCACTTGTGATCGGAGGGGTATATGATTTCCTTATATCAGGATTCGGACTTTGGAAAGAAAAAGTTTCTACTCTAGTGACCCCATGGGGGAGATCAATTGCCGATTCGGTAAAACTTGAGTTTAATATACTTACCAGCTCTGCAGTTATGGGCCTCGGGTATATCATCGGATTAAAATATGCTCTTATAATTGCTTCAGGATCATTTCTTGCATGGTGGGTTTTTGTTCCTGCCTTATACTATATAGGTCAGTTCAACCCCGAGCCTCTTCTAAATGCAGCAAAACCCATTGCCGATATGATGCCGCAGGAAATATTCAGTGAATATGTGAGGCACATCGGGATAGGAGGGATCGCAGCCGCAGGAATAATCGGAATAATAAAATCAAGGAAGATCATTGGTGGTGCATTTAAACTTGCTGCAAATGAGATCACAGGGAAATCGAGTTCGGATAAGTCTGAGACCGTTAAAACAGACAGGCTCCAGAAGGATATTAGTATGAAATGGAATGTTATCCTGATAATGGCTACTCTTCTTGGGATATTTTCATTTTTTCTGATCAGTGTTCTGGGTGGAAATATTGTTCATGCACTTATTGGGCTTGCCATTGTTACGATCGTATCTTTCCTCTTTACTACAGTTGCTGCCAGGGCTATAGCTATAGTAGGTACAAATCCTGTTTCCGGGATGACCTTAATGACACTGATAATATCTTCGGTGATCCTTGTTGCGATCGGATTAAAGGGTGAACAGGGAATGCTTGCGGCTCTGTTAATAGGTGGTGTTGTCTGTACTGCACTATCCATGGCCGGGGGTTTTATAACCGATCTGAAGATAGGATACTGGCTTGGTACTACACCAGCAGTGCAGCAGAGATACAAGTTTCTTGGTACTCTTCTTTCTGCAGCTTCGGTCGGACTCGTAATCCTTATGTTATATAAAACTTATGGTTTTGGACCAGGCGGACTCGAAGCTCCACAGGCCTCCGCAATGGCAGCTGTCTTGAAGCCTCTAATGACCGGACAACCCGCTCCGTGGCTGCTTTACCTTGCAGGAGTTCTCCTTGCGATAATACTGGAATTCATCGGAATACCTCCATTAGCTTTTGCTCTCGGGATGTATCTGCCCCTATATCTGAACACACCGATTCTGGCAGGAGGAATTATTGCTCATTTGATCAGTAAAAGTTCCAAAGATAAACAACTTGTTTCTGAAAGGAAGGAGCGTGGTACCCTTATTGCCTCCGGGTTCATAGCAGGTGGAGCTATAATGGGAGTGCTCGCTGCTACAATTGTTTTTATCGGTCAGAGCATCTTCGGTGAGGGATGGACCATGATGAAAGCGATAGGAACTGAGCATTGGAGTGAATCTGTGGGAGCTGAGTATCTCGGCTTTGTAATGTTCGCAATCCTTCTTTATTACCTGTACTGGGATTCAAAGAGAGTTAAGTAGCAGGATACTCAGGATTAGTTTCCTGAAATAATATCTGAGTCTGGGTGGAAAGCCGCCCAGGCAAACCAGTAAGCATTATAGGAGGTCAATTTTCCAAGTTCTTCCCCGGAGCGGGGGCCGGAAACTGACCTTCCGAACAGATCCCATTCGTTTCCGAACTGATCTGTCATAATAATTGGAAGCTTATTTGATACTTTGGCGAATTCCAGTTCGGTTCCATCCTCCAGTTCCCTTTTGAAAGATATTGCAAAGTTTAAAGCTTTACTTATCGCTACTACAATTTTTTCATTATTGATCTCATGATTCAGAACTGTCAACTCTCCGTCAAATGAATCGATAGGATAGGCAACGGCTGAATTCTCTGAAAATATTCCATGAACTCTCTCTTTCTTATGAAGTCGTGAGTCGCTGTTGTTTACTGAAAAAAGGAGATTGTCAGAACTCTTATAATCCCCATAAGGATATTCATCATAATTCCTCTGATATCCGGTATTAATTGACATTATAAGAGAACCGGGGTTTATCTCTTTCCAGGTTTTCCAGGTTGTTTCAAATACCGGATGAACTTCAGGCACTTCACTAATTCTTTCTCCATTTACACAAAGTATTAACATTTGTGACCAGTAACTATCTGTTTTCCTGTCATACAGGATCAGATTGGAATTATACAGGAGTCCTGATACACCAAATGTGAAGTTTCCTGTTTCCCCGGATAACCAGGCCAGGGCAGAGCCTGTAAGTGGACAATATGATAATACTATTTTACTGTCATCTATCGTATGGTTAATGATCTCATGGTAATCGAGGATCTTGTGAGGATATCC
>JAGLQR010000088.1 GCA_023136725.1 Candidatus Aminicenantota bacterium | reverse complement strand
CTCAGCAAATTCTTGGCAACTGGTCTTCCTGTAGCAGAGGCAATATACGTTTCCCCTTTACATATGTCTCTATATAGACCCTGCCGGGAAAATCAAGATCAATTTCACCAATAACAACAGCATCCATACCCTCGGGAAAAGTTCTCATCTCTTTCACGATCTCTTCCGCTTTTTTCGGATCTGCGATCAGGAGAGCCTTTCCTTCATTCGCAGAATAAAGAGGATCCAGGCCGAGTATTTCACAAACACCATTCACTTCATCTCTTACAGGTAGTTTCTCTTCTATCAGCTTTATACTGAAATCTTTATTACCTGCCACTTCATTCAGGACTGAGGCAACACCACCCCTTGTTGCATCTCTCACGAACCGGACAGCACTACCGAATTTTTCACCAACAGAAAGAAGCATATGATTAAGTGGTGCCGAATCAGAAGAGAGCCCTTTGGAAAAAGAGAGTTTATTCCTCTCTGCCATGATAGATATTCCATGATCTCCGATAGTTCCGGTTACTATCACTGCATCACCCGGGTTAATCTTATTTCTGAATGAGTATTTTCCCATCACCCCGATACCTGAAGTATTTATGAAAATTTTGTCAACACTACCCTTCTCAACTACTTTAGTATCCCCTGTTACTATTGTGACACCGGCATAATCGACAGCATTTTTCATAGATACCAGTATTTTACGAAGAGATGATATATCGAACCCCTCCTCCAATACCAGCCCGCATGAGAGAAATTTCGGCTCCGCACCCATTACGGCAATATCATTTACAGTACCATTCACGGAGAGTTTACCGATATCTCCCCCTTCGAAGAATATTGGTGTGATCGTATATGTATCTGTAGTGAATACAAGACTTCCATGTCCCGGTTCGACAATCGCTGAATCATCCAGCTGTACAGAATCCTTCCCGAAGATATCTACTATTAAATCACTGATAAGAGTACCCATCAGCTCTCCGCCATTACCATGTGCCATCAATATTTTTTCATCCATTTCTTATTTCCTGTATTTATAATATGCTGAACACGAACCTTCGAATGAGACCATACATGCACCAACCGGTTCTCTCGGTGTGCATACTGTTCCAAATAACGGGCATTCCGGAGGTGTTATAAGCCCTCTGAGGATCTCACCGCATCTGCAGTTCTTATTCTCAACTTCCTCAGGCATTGTTACCGGGAATTTTTTTTCGGCATCATAAAGACTGAATTTATCCTTCAGCTTCAGTCCGCTCCCCGGAATAACTCCGATCCCTCTCCAATTTGCGTCAGAAACGTCAAAAAGTTCATCTATGAATCCGAGGGCAAGGCTGTTCCCCTCTTCGGTAACTACCTCTTTATACAGATTATCCAGCTCTGTCTCACCATTCTCGATAAGCTGAACAAGCCTCAATGTCCCCATGATCAGATCTTTCGGTTCAAATCCTGATATAACCGCAGGTTTATTATATTTTTCAGGGAGGAATTGCCACTTATCTGAGCCGGTAATTATACTCACATGTCCCGGAAGGATGAAGCCGTCTATCTTAACCTCTCCAAGCGTAAGCAGGGCATCAACAGCAGGTGGAGTAAGTTTATTACCTGTCAATATGGAAAAATTATTTACATTATCCTCGACAGCTTTTTTCAATGTTACAGCTTCTGTAGGGATTGTGGTTTCAAATCCTACGGAAAGGAAAACGACCTCTATATCTTTCTCCTGTTTTGCAATCTCCAGTGCATCCATCGGAGAATAAACGATCTCGATCCTTACCCCTTCGCTTTTTAATTTTTGTAACGATGTATATGATGCGGGAACCTTGATCATATCTCCGAAAGTTGCAAGTACTACCCCATGTTCCTTCTGAATCTGTATAGCTCTGTCAAGATAACCATTTGCCGTAACACAAACAGGACATCCCGGCCCATCGATCAGATTTAATCCCTCAGGGAAAATATCTTTTACACCTGTATGAAAGAATGCAACAGTATGTGTCCCGCAAACTTCCATAATGTTCAATGGCCTTTTTAAACTGTAGTTCTTCAATAACTCAGAATATTTGATTAACTGATCTTTTTCCAAATGAATAATTCTCCTGATATTAAGTATGGAGTTTTAATATCAGATAAAAAAATGTGTGTCAAGAAACAGCCTCTGATACAAGCTAAAATTTGTTAAATATTGATATATCAGATTTCAATAATTGTTTTGATTTCAATCTGAAATAGTGGTAAATTTATATTAGTTCAAGGAGAAATGCCGATGAAACTCAAATATTTCCTATGCTGCATAATTGCAATAATGATTATTATTCCACTGACGGGTGCCGTGCAAACAGATCAGTCCATTCTGGACAAAGCAAAAAAGATTCATGAAAAAATTCTTACTGTTGATACTCATACAGACACTCCGATGATGCTCCGTTCACCTTCATTTGATATAGGGAAATCGAATGATCCGAGAAAGAGGGGAGGAAAGGTAGATTTCCCGAGAATGAAAGATGGCGGGCTGGATGCAGTTTTCTTTGCAGTTTTTGTCGGACAGGGGGAGAGGACACCTGAAGGACGTGAAAAAGCAAAAAATAACGTACTTTCTCAATTCAAACTCATAAATAAGGCCGTTGAGGATTATCCGGAACTTGCAGAACTGGCACTAACATCATCTGATCCACCTGAGATCGAGAAGAAAGGGAAAAGAGCGATATTTATAGGAATGGAGAATGGTTACCCGGTTGGAATGGATATCTCTTTGGTAAACATGTTCTATGACCTCGGAGCAAGATATATTACTCTCTGCCACACAAGGAATAATGATATATGTGACTCCTCCACAGACAGGAAAGGGGGAGATCATGACGGTTTAAGCGACTTCGGGAAAGAAGTTGTAAAAGAGATGAACCGGATCGGTATGATCATAGATGTCTCTCATATATCTGATAAGTCGTTTTATGATGTTATGGAAATATCCGAGGCTCCAGTGATCGCTTCACACTCTTGCGCAAGAGCCGTTTGTGACAACCCGAGAAATCTTACAGACGATATGCTTAAGCTTCTTGCGAAAAAGGGGGGCGTTATCCAATTATGCATCTTAAGTGAATATATTAAAAAACCGAAACCTTATCCGGCAAGAGATAAAGCACTAAAGGAACTTCGTACCGTATATGAAAATTTTTCAAAATTATCTGAGTCAGAAAAGGAAAAAGTAAGAAATAAATGGTACGAAATAAACAAAAAATATCCACGGGAACTTGCAACAGTGGCTGATGCAGTAGATCATATCGACCATATCGTAAAAGTTGCAGGGATAGATCATGTAGGTATCGGTACAGATTTTGACGGAGGAGGGGCCCTCGCAGACTGCTATGATTCAAGTGAACTATGGAGAATAACCTACGAACTGGTTAAAAGAGGTTATTCAGAAGAGAATATTAGAAAAATATGGGGTGGAAACTTTTTTCGTGTATTTAAAACAATCGAGGATCTCTCTAAGAAACATAAGAGATAAATATTTAGAGCAAAACTCCGATCAGTCTCTGACAGATTTTTTTAATTCCTCAAAGCAGGCAGGATCTTTATCAGGTAGTGAAATAATGTAGCTGAGTAGTTTTATAATCTTGCTATAAGATTCCTCGCTTAGATCATGCTCTATCTGGCAGGCATCTTTTTCAGCAGTTTTTTCATCTACATTGAGGATTTCATGGAAAAATCTTGTGAGTGTAGTGTGGCGCTCATAAAGTCTCTCGGCCCTTTTGCTGCCTTCTTCGGTGAGTTCGATGTGCCCGTAATGCTCATGTTCAATATATCCCTTCGCACCAAGTTTTTTTAATGCACCAATGACAGATGATGATTTTACACCCAGCCTGTTAACCAGATCTTTGACCCTTGCAATTTTTTTGTCAAGAGAAACTATATATATTGCTTCCAGATAATCTTCCAAACTCTGACTTAATTTTTCCAAATTATTCCCCTTGATATTATTCGAACAACTTCTAATTCAAACCCAAACTTAGTTCAGGCTATATTTTGTAGTTCATTCCTATATTAAACCAAAAGTGGACTTTTTTCAACTCATGATTCAAATTTTAATCTCTCTCTGTTAATATTCAGGAAGGAGTTTAAATGAAATATTTCTCACTTTTTATAATATTAATTCTTTTATCTTTTCAAGTATTGCCGGGAACTCAGATTACAGAAGTCAATTTCCTGGATTCTATCGGAGTTAAGTATAACGGCTTCGGCCCTTTAATGGTCAAGTATGACGAAGGGCGGAACAGAGTAATACTGATAAACACAAACAGTTCATCTGTATCATTGATAAACGGTAAGGATAAAAAAGTTACAAATATTCCTGTTGAAGGAAGGGTCCCTCAATATCTTAAGGAAGAATCTTTTACAATTAACAAAAGGAATGGAAATATATATCTTATAGGCCGGAAAAAGCTCAGCATTGTCTATCCGGAAAGCAAAACCTCCACTACTTTTGATACCCGCTTTCAGTTTGAGATGGTTACAATTGATGATGTGACAGGTAATTGCTTCCTGGCCGGAAGAGAGAGCAAAAACATAGCTTTTCTGGATCTGAAAAAAGGGAAGTTCAGGTTTATCAAAATATTTGACAGAACTGAAAAAATGATGAATCTAAATCAAACCCCTCCGCCTCCTATAAGAAAGATCGCAGCTGATTCTGAACTGAGGAAAGTTTTTGTTTTTGACGGGTACACATCATCTCTTTACACCCTTGATATCAACAACGGCAGAAAAATCGGGAAAAGATCTTTAAATATAAAAAAAGGGGGAAGATTCCATTTTGCCGGCTTTGATCATTCCAGCCATCACCTCTATCTGGTTACCGAGACTTTGAAGAGAAAAGTGGTTCAGGCTCTCAAAATAGACTGCCTCAACGGAAAAGATACTTATGTAGATCTTCCGGAATTTACTGAAGGGGTCGGAATTAACCTTAATATAGAGAAAGATGAGATCTATATACCTTATGACAACCACCCGGCCGTTCATATAGTAAGTTTTAAAAAGGGCGGGACCTATAAACAAGTAGATATCCCGTCATATGGAAATGATGCTACAGCAATTGATAAGAGAAAAAACCTCCTTTATGTTGCCAGTTGGGCTTATGGAGAGATATACGTTATCGACCTGGAAAAACAAAAATTGAAAAAAAGGATAAGAAATGTCGGAATACTCCCTCATATGTTCTCCATAGCATTCGATCCGGAAAACAATAGTTTATATATTCCTCTGGGTGCTACTGCCGTTAACGGTTCCTTCGGCTCAGCATTAACTATTCTCAACACGAACAATTGGGAGAAACATAAAGTAAGAACCGGATGGGCCCCCATCGATCTTATTGAACAGGATACAGATGGTTCATTTCTTGTTTTTAATACTGAAAGCGAATTTGCAAAAGTCACGCCTGACGGGAAAGTGGAATTCCACAAGATACCTTTCCCTTACCCTGTTACCGTTGCAAAATCGGAGAAAGGAAATATATTTCTCTCATACGGACCTCATCAGTCATACTGGCCAGCCGTTTACATATGGGGAGCGAAGAACGGGATCCTCGAGATTGAAAAAGAGACATTTCAGGTCTTCGACAGGAGGATTCCCAGGCTTGCTCAGAAGATCGTCTTCGATAAAAGGGGAGGGCTTTACGGACTCCAGAACAGTTGGGGGAAAGAGAATATTTTTCTCACATATTTTCCGGACGGCATAAGAATGTTCGCCCCTCAGGAAAGGATATATTTTTATAACACCATCCAGAGGGAAAACATTCCGCGAATTCTTAAATATGACATGGAAACAGACAATATATACATTGTTAAGACCGGTGAAAAAGATATCGATAATGGCTCTCTCCTGATCATAAATGCAAAGGACAACAGAATGATAAAAAGTATTAAGACCGGGCTTACCCCAACCGATCTTCAATTCGATAAAACACACATTTATATTTCTAATTTTGATTCCGATTCGATCACAAAAGTAGACAAAAAAACCTTCGGATCTTCAATTATCAAAACAGGGGGGAAACCGCTCAAAATTATTAGAAATAACGATTCTCTCTTTGTGATGAACCATATTGACCGGACTATCCGGATCATCGGGGAGAAAAAAGCAAACATAATAATCCCTGACGGGATGTTTCCTGACAATATGAAATTAATTGGAAATACTATTTATATTTCGGCTCATAATAGTAAACAATTCTGCATTTACGCACTCGATACGGATACGAGAAAAATTACTAACATACTCAGTTTTGCCTACCCTTACGGAGAAACCTCATTTAACAATTCAAATACAGCATTTTATTTGAGAGGTCAATTCGGAGATTCAATTTACGAGATCTCTCAGATCAAGAAAGGCAAAGATGGAAAATTGTGGATCACAGACCTGTTGTCAGGCAGGTTGTTTATTATTACTTCTCCAGCTCCATTTTAGCAGGGAGTTCTTCACCTTCGTCAGATTGTTTACAGAATTTGTCCATGGGAATTTTTCTCAATATTTTTTTTATCGGATCAACCTCCCATACATCTTTATCCCAGGTCACATATTTGAAGTGGTATTTCAGAGGTGATGTTTTACAAGTCTGCCAGAATGGTAAGTAAGCTACACCTGATCCCCCCAGAAAGAGATTAAACTTTTTGTTTTTAGGTTCAAAAGTTATTTTTGTTTCTCCGAAAACAAGCATAAATCTGCGTGGAGGGACTTTTGTGGATCCCCCTTCCGGAAAAACTTTAATATTTAATTTCTCAGCTACTCCCCCTTTTTTGCAGAACTTTGTACCTGTTATCTTCCAAACAATTTTTTCATCTGTATTAACTTCCCAGAAAAAATTGGTCCAGGATGCATGTTTCAAATGAAAGATATACGGCCTTATCTGACATTTCCTCCACTCTTTACTTATTGAAATATCGAGGCCTGCATTCCTTATTTTTAAATCAAAAGTTTTGGGAGTGTAATAAAGTGTTGACCCTGAGAGAGACATAGTGATCTTTAATGGTTCTTTCAGTGCAATCATTATAAATCCACGAAAAA
>JAGLQR010000087.1 GCA_023136725.1 Candidatus Aminicenantota bacterium | reverse complement strand
AATATTACATGGAATCTTTAAAAATAAAGGAGAAACTGGGAGACAAAGAAGGGATAGGAAATGCACTAAATAATATCGGGCAGACATATTTTTATTTGAATGATATGGAAAAAAGCCTGAAGTTTACAAAAAATGCAGAAAAAATAGCAATTGAACTGGATAATAAAAAAAGAATGGCTTCAGTTTTTACTAATATGGGGCGCATTTATATGAAAAAAGGTGAAATGGAGAGGGGGGAAGAATACCTGCTAAATTCTGTAAAGATAAAAGTTAAATTAAATGATAAATGGGAAATAGCATTCACACTTAAGATCCTTTCAGAACTTTATATGAGTATGGGAGACAATAACAAAGCACTACCTCATGCTGTAAATAGTCTTGCACTGTCAAGAGAAATCGGATCAAATAAACTTACAAGTGAAATACTATTATTGACCTCTGAAATTCAGAAGAATCAGGGAGATTACAAACAATCACTGGAATCTTATAGTGAATACACAAAAACAAGAGAAAAATTCATAAATGAAAAGAGCAGAGATAAAATTGAAGAGCTGAAAATATCTTATGAAATTGAAAAGATGGATCATAGAATAAAATTTCTAGAAAAGGAAAATGAGCTAAAGAGCAGGGATATTTTAAACCAGAAGCAAATACAGCAATTGTTCATCCTGCTTTCACTCCTTCTGTTTTGTATTCTGGTTCTGATCTATTTTGCCTACAAGATCAAATCCGGAGCAAACAAAAAACTCCTCATCCTGAATACAACCCTTGAGGACAGAACAGAGGAATTGGAAAAAGCACTCTTTGAAGTAAAAACACTGACTGGATTGCTTCCCGTCTGTTCTTCCTGCAAGAAAGTGAGGGATAAGAACAACAAATGGAACCCGATGGAAGAATACATAAAAGAGTATTCAGACGCCAGCGTTACTCATACAATATGCCCTGATTGCAAAACTAATACATTTAAAGAAAAATAGGAGAGAACTTTAATTCCAGCCTGGAAAGATTCTAGAATAGTCTTGTCTTTAATAATTTGATAAGAATATAGGAAATTATAAGTACACCGAAATAAATTGCAAAAGATTTACCATTAGTCAACTTACCTGATAAGGTATATCCTTTATACAATATAATAACCCCGAATATTACAAGTGCATTGAATACAGAATCATTCTCCTTGAAAATCACTTTCAGCCTGTCAAACTTATTTTCAGGTTTCTTATATCTTCCAAATCCCGGCAGAATGGAGTTCACACTTTCTTTGTATTCTGAATATTCATCTCCATAGGTGTTTTTTAAAAATTCTTCTTCGGATAAAATAATAAAATAATACTGAACAATCAGGAGAATATCGAAAAATATAAGTGCAAATAAGTTTGAATAAACTATTAGAAGTCCTGAATAGATAAGAAGGTTCCCTATATATAAAGGATTTCTTACTACAGAATAGATACCGGATACATTAAGGCTGTCAGCCCTTAGAAAATTCTCTCTCCCGGAAGTTCCGGTAAATGAGAATCCAACAGAGATCACCCTGATCAATTCACCAGAGATCATTATAAAAAATCCTGCAGCAAGCAATAGGACATTATTTACAGGGCTTATTTGAGGTTTAAAAAATACAAATACTATTATTATCAGAGGTACAGGAGTAAATGATCTGTATTTAAACAGAAAGTCACCTAATCTTAATTTCCAATTCATTGTTTTATAATTGTAACTGTAACAGGAATTGATTTCAATTTTCTGCTGCCTTCCTAAGCCCTTTTAAATATTTCATCCCGGAATTTTTAACAGGAGTAAAACATATACGTTTGATCTTTGCCGGAATAAGATCGATAAATTCTACCATTTCTTTTAGTGGAATTATCTCACTTTTATTCCAGTCATATGTTTCCAATTTTACCACCAGACGATCACCTGCTATTTTATAAGCATTCTCAATACCTTCAGAAAATAGTTTTTTTATCTTATTCGATCCCAGCTTTAATTCTCTCTTCATCTGCCTGTGATACATCATTAGATAAATGAGATCTACACCTGATCCTGATATTCCTGTCAAATCCTGGGAGTGCCATTCATTGCTATTCCTTTTTTGTATTGAAGCTTCATAAAAAACATTTACACCTATCTTTATGTCAGGATTTACAGATTTACACTCTCTTACTATTTCAGCAAGAAACTCATTAATAATCTTTTTCTTTATTTTAATCCATTTCAAATTGTAAGGGGACCCTGAATCCATCATTAGTTTTTCTTTTGCAGGAACACCGGAAGAATCACTAAAAGTTTTCATCCCTATAAGTGAGAATCCCTCATCACTTTTGATCGATAGATCATCCTGGATGAGTATCCCGTCCACTCCGAGTTTAACAATACTCCTGAAAACTCCGATTACTAATTCTCTTGCATCAGGATCAAAAAGATTAAGTTTCCTGATCCACTGTTTTTCCCCCTTTATAAAACCTGTATCATATAAATCATTGTTACCAAGCCAGTCGTAATTTCTTGTGATAAGCCATCCCCACAATCTGAATTTTCTTTTCCGGTTCTTTTTAATTATTTTACTGAATCCCGGATAAGCAATACGAAAACTATCATTTTCAAATAATAAGCCGCCATACTTTCCATTATTCAGAAATGACCTTACTATAATTTTATCAAAACCCGCATTATGAAGTTTATTAAAATCGGGATCGTAAAATTCTTTTACTTCATGAAATTGTAATTCAACCTCTCTTGATAAAAGGTTCGTTGCTATTAAAGCAAGAAAAAGGCTAAATACTAAGATTCCATTTTTCAGTTTCATATTTTTGTGCCAGGCTCCCTATCTCATTCCTGTCTTTTTCAGAATATTCATGTTTTAGCATTTTCTTTCCAATAAATTCTTCAAATGAAATATAGAAGTTTTTTATAAGCAAATCCTTTTTAATTACAGAAACATCACTGATCGTGGTCATGCTTCGCCTTATAGCCCTCGCACTGAATCCTGTACCACCTGAATATATTTCAAAATTCATTGAAAGAGGAATTGAACCGTGCTGCAATAGTGCCAGCTTATCTCTTTTCTGGGCAGAGCCAACAATCTTCTTTCCACTTACCTCGATCTCATTGGGAGTGGGAAATGAAAAACATGGATTACTGCTCTTTGATAACAAAGTGGAGCTCCCCTCAGATAATTCTGCTTTAATATCTGACCTTATCAATGCTTTTAGAATTATATCGGCTATTAGTGAATAAGATTTATATAAATCATTTTCCAGAAAAAATCTCTCCTCAGAAGAAACAACAGAATAAGTAATTTCGTCATTATGAAGAACAGTTTTGCCACCGGTTATCCTTCTTACAAATCCAAACTTATTTTCATTTATATAGTTAAGATCAACCGCTTTTGAAACTTTCTGTGACACTCCGATTGAGAACGTGGGCCTGTCCCAGGAATAAATTCTGAAAAATCCTATACTCTTATTGTGACAAAGATTAAAAAGGTATTCGTCTATCGCCATATTCATGGAAGGAGAAAGAGCCTTTTTTTCTTCTATAAAATACCAACTGGACATTATTTTGAATTCCCGCTTGTTTCAAAAACGGGGATTATTCTACAAATTCTGAAGCTTTTATGATCAGTTTTTTTGTTCAGTCTTTACCGGTTGCTTTTCCAGTTTTACTTTTTTTTCAGGTTCATCATTCTTAATTGACATATCAATATTACCTTTGAATTTTGCCCCTTCAGCAAGAACAACCTTTTCCGAAATTATATCACCGTTCAATACACCTCCGGGAACAATCTCAACTTTAACATGGCCGTGCACATTACCGTTGACCTCGCCTTTAATTATAATCTCTCTTGCTATAATATCAGCCTTTACTTTTCCTGATTTTCCAATGATCACATTGTGCTTCATTTTTATAGAGCCTTCAACGATACCCTCTATCAAAATTTCTTCTTCAGCAGATAAATTACCTTTAAGTTTCATTGAACGGCCGATGAAAGAACTACTTTCATTTACTTTGATCTCAGTGCTTTCTTCCTGTCTATTAACTTCAGATTCTCTCTTAAACATAGTCATCTCCTGATTAAAAAATATTAGCGGGCAACGGGGATCGAACCCGCAACATTCAGCTTGGGAAGCTGATACTCTACCATTGAGCTATGCCCGCGCCCTCTATTATTTCTTTTTATCTTTTGCTTTCTTGGATTTTGGTTCAAAGTTATAATCTACAAATTCGATAATGGCCATTTCCGCACCATCACCTTTTCTAAAATCTGTTTTGATTATCCTTGTATATCCACCGTTTCTGTCCATGAAACGTGGAGCGACCTCACCAAAAAGCAAATGTGCCGTTTCTCTTTTATACAAATATGAAAGCGCTCTTCTCTTGTTTGCAAGAGTTCCTGTTTTCCCAAGAGTTATCATTTTTTCAACGATCGGCCTTACAGCTTTTGCCTTTGCAAGTGTAGTTTCAATTCTGTTCTTTTCGATCAGACTGGCTGTAAGGTTTCTCAGGAGTGATTTTCTATGCGAAGGATTTCGCCCTAATTTAAAACCGCCTTTCAAATGCCTCATTATAACTCCTTACTTTCTTCAGCTTCTTCGCCTTTTAGTTTTTCAATTTTTTCGATCATGTCATTTCTTAAAACTTCAGGTAATTTCTGACCCAGGGCCAAATCAAACTCTACAAGTTTCGAAATGATCTCTTCTAATGACTTTTTACCGAAATTTTTAGAGTTCAGCAACTCATGTTCGGTTTTTTCTATCAACTCAAAGATATAGTCAACACCAAGACGTTTCAGGCATTTCAAAGCTCTTACGGATAATCCCATAGTCTCGACGCTTTTTTCTAAAAATTCAGCCTTTGATTCAATACCGTTACCTGAATCCTGTTCATCCTCAAATACAATCTTATCTTTTTCCTTATATCCCAGGAAAATTGTCAATTGATCTCTCAGGATCTTTCCTGCTGTGGAAATTGTATCTTCCGGAGCAACACTTCCGTTGGTCCAAATTTCAATTATGAGTTTTTCATAATCGGTTCTGTTACCAACCCTTGCAGGTTTTATTTCGTATTTCATCCTCTCGATGGGATTAAAACTTGAGTCAACCGGAATAAAATCAACCGGAAGAGTTTCATCAAAATTCTGCTCTGCCAATTTAAAACCCAATCCTTTTTTAACAAGTATTTCAGCATTAATGGATCCTTCATCTTCGAGATATGCAATATGAACTTTGTCATCAAGTATTTTCACATCTCCATCAGCTTCTATATCACCGGAAAGCACTTCTCCGGCTCCTGACTTGTTAATTCTAACGATTCTGGGTTCATCTGTTTCAAGTTTAAAAGGAATATTTTTTATATTCAGTATTATATTCAGAACATCTTCGTAAACTCCGGGAATCACTGAAAATTCATGAAGAACTCCATCAATACGAACAGCGGTTACAGCAATACCCTCTATCAAAGAGAGTAAAACCCTACGGAGAGCTATACCGATAGTACTTCCATATCCCCTTTCAAACGGTTCTGCACTAAATCGTGCATAATTGGAAGTAACTTCTTCCACTACCAACCTTTTAGGTCTTTGATAATTAAGATTCATATTCTCTCCCCTTATTTAGAATAGAGTTCAACGATCAAATGCTCTTCAACTTCAACCGAGACATCTTCTCTTGTAGGAATACTATTGAGCTTACCTATAAATTTATCATCATCAACTATAAGCCACTCCGGAACTTCCACAAGCCCCTTTGCATTCCTGATACTCTCAGTTATCTTCTCATTTTTCAATGACTTTTCCTTAAGTGTTATCTCGTCATCCTGCCTAACTATAAACGAAGGAATTGTCATCTTTTTTCCGTTTATTGTATAGTGTCCATGCTTGATCATCTGCCTTGCCTGCACTCTGGAAGCTGCAAGGTTCATCCGGTATACAATGTTATCAAAGCGGAGCTCCAGACTTTTCAGCAGATTATCACCGGTAACACCTTTACTCTTTGAGGCTTTTTCAAAGAAAATTCTAAACTGCTTTTCACCAACTCCATAAAATCTTTTAACCTTTTGCTTCTCTCTGAGCTGGATCTTATAATTTGATTTCTTAAAAGCTCTTCTCTTCCCCATCGATCCCGGAGGTTGATTTCTCCTCTCAATAGCACATTTATCTGTCAAGCATCTTCTGCCTTTTAAAAATAATTTAGTCCCTTCAGTTCTGCACAATCTGCAAACCGGACCTGTATACTTTCCCAATTTCTGCCTCCTTAAACCCTTCTCTTCTTCCTAGGTCTGCAACCGTTGTGCGGAATAGGAGTAACATCTTTTATTGTCTTTACTTTAAATTTAGAAGTTCCAACTGAACGTATAGCACTTTCACGGCCTGCACCCGGACCTTTTACCCTTATATCCAGTGTACTGATCCCGAAATTCTCTGCCTCTTTTAATACTTTATCTGCAGCCAATTGAGCAGCAAAAGGAGTTGATTTCCTGGATCCCTTAAAACCAACAACTCCGCCTGAACACCAGGTGAGAACATTACCATCCGCA
Organism: Candidatus Aminicenantota bacterium; assembly: GCA_023136725.1. Classification (GTDB taxonomy): domain Bacteria; phylum Acidobacteriota; class Aminicenantia; order UBA2199; family UBA2199; genus UBA647. Next base: position 534 of record JAGLQR010000087.1, on the reverse strand, counting down.
TCGGTGATTGCAATAACAGTATTATTAAACGTGGAATTAATAGTCATTATTCCATGTGAAACTATTTTTTTTTCTTTCTTTTTACTTTTTGATTTGGTCTTTTTAGTAGCCATTATCTTTCTCCGTTATTTCCTTTTCTTGATCATCGATCCTTTAGGACCTTTACGGGTTCTGGCATTGGTTTTAGTCCGCTGTCCTCTGACAGGAAGTCCCATTTTATGCCTTCTACCTCTGTGACTGTTAATATCCATAAGTCGTTTAATATCTTGATTTACAGATTTCCTGAGGTCACCTTCTACTATTACATCGGATTCAATATATTTCCTGATCCTGGTAACTTCCTCAGCGTTAAGGTCTTTCACCTTTTTATTTAGATCAACTTTCACTTTTTCAAGTATTTCACGGGATTTGGTTCTCCCGATTCCGTAAATATAAGTAAGTCCTATCTCAACCCTTTTCAGGTCAGGTAAGTTGACGCCTGATATTCTAGCCAATTTTTCCTCCTTTAACCTTGTCTCTGTTTATGCTTGGGAT
>JAGLQR010000086.1 GCA_023136725.1 Candidatus Aminicenantota bacterium | reverse complement strand
ATCTTATGTAAAAAAGCATCTAAATTATCCCTGCCGGGCACCGGTTTTAACAGATCCGAATCCCCGGTTGATTTTTTTAATGCCATAATAAGATCAGTTGATAAAATTTTTCCGATATTTTTCTCTGTATTAAGCTTGAAATACTGAAATGCAATCAGTATCTCCGGGTTGTTAGCTGCCCATTCAAAAGAACTTTGACCATTGTTATCATCAAAAAAAACAAGGCTTTCACCCTTCACTTTTTTTCTTTTAATAGCTTTTTTGAAGATGAAATTTGCTGCAAACAATTTAACCATAGTTTTCATTTTTAATGTGGGTAATGGTGTTTCTCCTCCGAAAACGGTAACCAATCGATTTATATAGTGGAACAAAACTGCTGTCCCGATTATTTCTGCCGTTTCATCTTCACCGAACGGAGGATCTAGAATGATTTTACTTTCAAAATTCAGATTATTGAGAGCCCAGAAGATCAACTTATCCTCTTTTGACTGTAATTCCGGCTTGGTTGTTTTTATTAGTGAAATTCTGGATTGCAGCTTTTTTTCTGTCCCAAACACCATTATTGAGTGTGCATCAACACAATAGCTGCATTTATTTATATCGGAGATACATGTCGCTATTGCCTCCTTCAAGCTCCGTTTCACCTTGGTTTCTATCAATACTGTCTCATACAGCATTGCCCATACACCTGCTGTCAAACTGGAATTAATGGAATGGAGAACAAATGGCTCGGCAAGCCTCCCGAAGTTCAACTCAATATGCTTATAGATCTCCCTCAGTCTCCCTGATGACCCTTTTTTATCTATATGCCAGATATGTTTAATTTTCATTTATCAAACTAATTCTGAAATATTTTATCATTATTCATTACCCATGATGCAATATATTCAAGGTTTTCCTGTTTACAATGATTTGTTTCTTTTTTCCAGAATCCCTTTATACCATTCTCGTTTAGTGTCAGCTCGAAGTGGGACATAGCGATCCCCATATCCACCATGTGCAAATCGACTTTTTTAATCACCATATCAATGATCTTTTTTCTCCTAAGATAAAAAGAGAATTTATTCTTTTGGGACAATACACGCCAGGGCTGTCCGTTCTCTGCCGACGGAGCCAATCGAAGCATATTTAACGCTTCTTTTATTTTTCCTGAGCCCGGATCGAAAGGGGTCTCAAAGTTTCCTTCAAAAAACAATTCCTTAAAATCTTTCCGTTGATCAGCCTTTACCGAAGCTCTTGTGATTTTTTCCCGGATGCTTCGTTTTTGGTAAGCCCTGCCGGTCACAATCACTGACGGTATCACCTCCCCATCCTTCAGTTTGACAGTTTCGTTGAACTTCTTTCTGTTAAAAGTTCCCCCCAACCAGCAGGAACCAAGACTAATGGCCGTAATATCCAGGACAACCCGTTCAAGGGCATAACCGTAATCCACAAAAGCCTCCATTTCCGATGGAGATTTTCCCACAATAAAATATCTTCCATTTGAAATGAAGCCGTAAGTTCCCAATTTGATCTTTTTATTTTTATGAAAGTCATTTTTATCAATCAGCTTAAAAACAAAATTGCTGCCGAATGGAGTTTTGATTTTCCGGTTAATGATTTTGTTTATTTCCTTTATTTCAGAAACAGAAAGATCTTCTCCGGTAAATTTTCTTGAAGAGATTCTTTTTTCTACAATTTGTTTAATATTTTCCATTTTTTATAAAACTCCTATGCCTCTTTCAGGCCAATCCTGTATGTTTTCTCAAGCCATTTTTCTCTTTTCTCCGGCGTTGACATCTTGACTGATCCAAAATAGGTCCCTTTCACCGGTTTTATTCCACAGAATGATAAAATGTCTTTCATCATTTTCCCTGCAGGATTGCCTATTACGAGTTTGAAAAACCAGGGGGGAGTATCCATTGTAATAATGAACCTTGCGGATTTACCGGTTAAAAATTTATCCCATGCCACTACATGTTTGCTTTTTTTATACTTGAATGCAAAATCGGGGAGAAATACTCTCTCAAAAAAAGCCTTGAAAAGAGCGGGGGGTGTTGCCCACCAGGTCGGATTAATTATTGCAAAATGATCGGCCCATTTGATAAGGTCCTGAGACTTTTTCAGGTCCGGCTCCAGTTCGGGCAAATCTTTGTATCCTGAAGTTAACACAGGTTCAAATTTAAGGCTGCCGATATGGAGCAGCCTGACCTCATTCCCTTTTTTCTCTACACCATCAATATATTTTTTTGCAAGGGCCCCGTTAAAGCTATCCATTGAAGGATGCCCTACGATAACTAAGATTTTTTTCATTTTTTATTCTCCTCAAGATCTTTTAAATATTTTTCAAACCAGTTATGGGTAAAATTGTAATAATCTATCCCGAACCGGAGGACATCACCTTCACAATTTTCTTCTGTACAATAGATCCCCCCTATCTCATCAAGGACCCCCAAGTGAATTTTTATCTTTTCCAGATAGTTTTCTATGATCTCCTTTCTCTTCTCCGGAGTGACATGGGCAAAGAAAAACATTTTCAAAAGTGCATTTTCTTTCAGTTTTGAGATCTCGATATCAGCTCTCATCCATTCAGTAAATAGTTTTTTTCCTTTTTCAGTTACAGAATAGTACTTTTTAACCCTGTTATTCTCAACTTCTGTCCTGGAACTGACAGCATCCTCTTTCTCAAGCTTCTTGAAAGCCGGATTGATACTGCCCAGGCTCGTTGTATAGAATAGACTTGTGCTGTTTTCCATTATCTTTCTTATCTTATATGAGGTCATCTCCCCCTTGTCCAGCAATAACCCTAAAATAATTTTATCCTGCATGATCAGTTCCCGGCTGCATGCCCTTTCATGATCTTCTTGGAAATGGCAGCCACCATTTTCCTGGGAGCAAACCTTGCTGAAAATGCTCTCAACTTATTTAATCCTCCTACCATAACAGAAAGCTTATTTTTAAACAGAGCATTCACACCGATCTCGGCAACCTTTTTGGATGCTGCACGGCTTCCCGGATCAAAATGGGATGTCCCCGAGCCCTTTTCATCCATTGCGCTAAAAAATGCAGTATCTGTAGGTCCGGGCGATAGACAGGTCACTGTCACATTATAATCTTCCAGTTCTTTCGCCAATCCCTCGGAAAAGTTCAGAACAAAACTTTTTGAAGCACCATATGCCGCGAAATAGGGGGTCGGCTGATATGCAGCCATAGATGCTACATTTAAAATTTTCCCGCTCCCCTTCTCTTTCATCTTTTTCCCATAATAATTGGAAAGTGCGGTCAGACTAACTATATTTAATCGCAGCATTTTGCTGACCTCATCATTGTTTAATTCAATATGTTCCCCGTATAAACCAACCCCTGCGTTATTAACAAGAATATCAATATCAATATTATTTTTTTCAGTAAAATACAGAACTTTCTCCGCGCTATTCTCCACAGAAAGATCTGCACTGAAACAAAGAACTTTGACACCATGCTCTTTTTCAAGCTTACCCTTTATCTTCTCCAGCTTTGCCAGGCTCCTGCTGACCAGAACCAGATCATATTTTTTTTCAGCAAAGATCTCTGCCATATCATAACCGATCCCGGAACTTGCTCCGGTAATTAAAACATTACTCATAACAGCCTCCTTTCACAAGATATATATCGTAACGATACATATCTTACAAGAAGATTTTATTTTGTCAAGTTTTTTTGATCCGAATCTGGATTTACCAGTATTTTGAAAAAAAATGAGATATTTGTTTAAAAAGTTTTATTTTAACAGTATAAAAGAAGTTAAAAGTTAAAGAATTGTAATATAAAAATCGGAGGTTTTAATGAAGAATTTGAAAGTTGCATCTATTATTACACTCATGTTAATTATTTTTGGAACATTTATGATTCCGGCACAAAAAACAATCGTAAAACGGAGAACACCTGTTCGAATGACCGCAAAAATGAAAATGCTTGTCAGAAGAACCAATTCCATTATTGGGAAGATGGATAAACATTTGCCAAGGTCCCTTAACGTCTGCAAACTTGCAAAATGGACCATGAAGGATCCGAAACCTTCAGAAGATCCTGGTCAGGGGAGCTTAGGGTCGCTCTGGAACACAACATATGATGGTATGCAGGTCCAAATATATTCTTCTGTCAGTCCGGGTTATGAAAGCCAGATCATTGCCCGTATAAAACTAACAATCCCTGCACGCAATGGCTACCTCAAAAAAAGGGTATCAGATTGGGTACATGCAAGATATGGCAACAACACAAGAGTAGGCTCAACTATATATTCTCCTGAATATATGACAAATTGTTGGCTCAGGTTCGCAATCAGGGATAAAATGGTAATTATTGAAATGAAGTGGATAGGATAGAAAAAGTAATATATTAAAAACTCTTTTCTAAGCAAATATTTTAAACTATTGTAGGAATCTTTCTCTTATATTTTCATCGGGTACCATGCACACAGTTCGTTTACCGAAAATTTTATACCTGAATTTAGCAAAAATCGTATATCCCCAATCCCTGAATTTCATTGGAAATATTTTAAGAACTCTCAAATATTTCCATCCGCCTCTCAGATATCTGAAAATTTCCAGAACCGCTTCTGATTTTACAAATATATCTCCATTGCTTATCAGGATTATTGTTTCATATCCTTTTCTATCCAGTTTGTGCTTATTAATAATCTCCTGCCCGGCCCTGCTTTGTGAAGGAGCAAATATAAAAATGTTTCTTTTATCCCGTTTTATAATGAAATTGACAGCCCAATTACAAAAATTGCATACGCCGTCAAAAATAATAACTTTTACTTCTTCTATTTCCATATTATTTCAGCAACATGACTATTATCAAAGAAAATTAAATATTTTCCGCCTTGTTCAGTTCTATTTCAATGGATCTTTTATCACTGAATATTTAAACACATCCGGCCTGGAATAGTGCCCGGACACATCAAACATTCTTTTCGCAGCAATGATCTCATCCAGATCAATATCTGCATAAATAATTTCCTCTTCTCCTTCAACAGGGCCTGCAATAAACTCACCTTTGGGATTAATTATGCAGCTTTTCCCTGTGTTTATCCACTCTCTACCTTCAGGATAAAGTGTTTTGAAATTAAGCCTTTCGGGAATATCGTCCATTTTTAGCACCATACACGATCCAATCACAAACATTCCCCCCTCTCTCGCAATATGCCTTAAACTTAACAGCCAGTTATCACTCTTATCCCAGGTCGGAGCTGCAAGGATCTGTACACCGGCATCATACATCGCCTGACGGGCGAGGGGCATATAATTCTCCCAGCAGATCAGGCCTCCAAGCTTTCCGATTGAAGTTTCAAATGTGTGAAGCGTGCTTCCGTCTCCCCGGGCCCAGACCAACCGCTCCCCGCCTGTTGGAATCAGCTTTCTGTGAATTCCCTCTACCTCTCCTTTCTCACTTATATAAAGAAGGCTGTTGTAAAGGCTGCCGCCACTCGATTCCTTATTGATCTCATTAATGCCTATCACAACATAAATATTGTTTTCCCCTGCAACTTTACTCAATTGCTCTATAGATCCATCTCCAATTGATACTGCATTTTTTACCATCTCAACATACAGATCGTTTAATTCCTTTGACCTGCTGTTTGGGATCAGCCATACCCAGTCCGGATATCCGGGGATAAACGCCTCGGGGAAAACGATCAAATTTGCATCCCCTTTTGCTGCTTCTTCTATAAGATGACATGCTTTTTTAACGGTCGCATCTTTATTTAAATATACCGGAGCAGCCTGTGCCGCAGCGATTTTTATGTTTTGTATTTTATTCTTCATAACTATCTCCTCTCCCAGTGCTTTGCTTTAAATAACTATACAACGCAAGGGCTTTTTTATACCGGAAACATACTTAATCTCCAGCACTAAATCTATATCGGTTCTGTTAATGTTCAGATGTTAACGTCCAAGTGCCTCTTTAAGCTGGGCAAGATGATGAAAACTGTGCCGGAGAGCATGATCTTCTATAAAGAACTGAGCAGTAAGTGGAGCATCTGCATTTAATGAGACTGTGGCGGCATTATCAAGTTCCTCATCCGTAAATAACCGGACCGCATCCGCAGCAACTTTATAGTTTTTACGCAAGAGATCAATTGTTTCGTTCTTCCCAGCAAGATCAAATTCTACAGAATGGCTAGCATTCATATCGTCAATCACCTGTTTTGTCGCACCTGTTATAGGTTGTCCCGAAGCAAGGGTTTGTGCCAATTCTATCTCTACTGGATAAACACTCGCTACATGGTGTACGATCACACCCAATTTTCTTCCACCGTCGGCAACCACACTGCTCCACTCTGAGTCTGACATATTTTCAGCAAAAGCAGCAAGAGCTTCTGCACCTTTCTCAAGCCTGTCAGCAAGGGCATTAGCTCTGAAATTGTTTTTTATATTTGAATCCATTTTGTTTTCTCCTTAGGTTAAATTTTAACCTGATTAAAGTTCATGATTATTAAACCCTTTAATAGCACCAAGCAACTATAAAAATAAAATATATTTATTTTAAATATCGTTAATTTCAAACATAATAAGCCTGCAATGTAACCACGCTGGGTATATTAAGCGATTGATTTTGTTTTTACAAGTATTTTATTAAATAAAAAAATCTCTCTCTTTAACTGAGTATAGATCAGCTAATCTCTGTTATATTCCAATTCTTGTTGACCCAGAGGCCGATAACATCTACATTCCCGAACCGGTCACTAGCTGCTTCAACAGCTTTTTGTATATGCAATCTCTGCTCCTCTTCGCCTACAGGATTTCCGGCACAATCATGATGTCCGATTATTGCAATGTGTTTTGATCCGTGTTTCTCTACAGAAATTTTGACACGGGAAAAGATTGATTCAACAAGCTTCCAGTCAGTTCCATCCGCGATTATCTTGTTTGGGCCTGCTTCTGTTATCATATCAACATAGTCTACAGTGAATTTTTTTTTCAGATATTCGATCACCGGCAGCTGAACACGTCCATCCATACAATTTATTGCAGTACAAAAACTCATTTTATCTCCTGTTTTCTCTTCTGATGTGATGAAATCATTTTAATTATTTCTTCGAGCTAT
>JAGLQR010000085.1 GCA_023136725.1 Candidatus Aminicenantota bacterium | reverse complement strand
ACATTAAAAGCAGCACATAAACTTGCATCAAATGTAAGGAATAAATTCAAGAAAATAAAATATATTGGAATTACAGGAAGTGCCGGTAAAACCACAACCAAAGAATTTGCCTCACAGATCCTTTCTACTAAGTACAAAGTATTCAGATCTTACCGGAATTGGAATAATTGGATTGGATTACCTTTCTCCATGTTGAAGATCAGGGGGGATGAAGATTTTGCCATATTTGAGTTGGCTATGAGCTATCCCGGAATAGGGGAGATTGATCTCCTGGCCGATATCCTACGGCCTGATATTGCATTGATCCTGAATGTTTTTCCGGTACATATGGAATTTCTCAAAACCCTGAAGAATGTAGCGAAAGGGAAAGCTGAGATACTGAATTATCTGGATGCGGACGGGATATCATTCATTTCAGGAGATTCTGAGTTCTTAAAAGATGAGGTGAAAGTTAAAAAAGGAAGAAAAATATTTTTCGGAAGGTCTGAAGGAGCGAATGATATCATATTAAGAAGTATTGAGAGAAGTGTAGGGAAAAGCAGCTTCTTTATTGATTTTTATGGTATTGAAGCAAGGTTCGAAACCAACCTGGTCAATAAAGTTCAGATCGAAAACCTTTTTGCAGCAATTATTGCAGCTCAATACTCTGGGATGAAAAATTTTGAGATATCAGATGCTGTAAAAAACATTGAGCCTGTATCAGGCCGGGGAGAAATAAAAAGTGCCGGGAATTTCACGATAATAGATGAAACTTATAATTCGAATCCTGTTGCACTTAATAAAACACTCGAGTGGGTCAATGATGAGTTTGATACTTCCAAGGTTGCGGTATTGGGGGATATGCTGGAACTTGGCGAAGAGGAAAATAAATATCATTTCGAATCCGGAAAGTTTTTCTCAGAGCTTAATTTTGAAATGTTAATAACTGTGGGGAAAAGATCCGAGCAGCTTGCAAAGGGTGCAGAAGCCGGCGGATTCCCGGGAGTGGATATAAAAATTTTTAAAACTTCAGAAGAAGCGGGTGAATTTATTAGAAATAATATAAAGGAGAATAGTGTTTTACTTTTTAAAGCATCCAGGGGAATTAAGCTTGAAAATGCAATAAAAAAAATAAAAAATGGATAGAAAAAAGGTAGGCATCATAGGATTCGGGAGAACAGGAGAGGGACTTTTCTCTTTCCTCCTGGATGATCCTGGTGTTTCAGATATTATGATATTTGATGATAAAAATATTGACCGGGAAAGGCTCCCTTCCGGATATGCCAACATGGGTGTGGAATTACTTTCAGGGGAAGAGGGGATAAAAAAACTATCCGAATCAGATCTTGTGATATTCAGTCCGGGTGTAAACGGGAGGGATGAAAGATTTCTTCCACTAAGGGAATCGGGAGTAAAAATAATATCTGAAATGGAATTTGCTTCATCATTGATTGATTCCGAGATCATCGCAGTTACCGGGACTAACGGAAAATCAACAACTGTCAGCCTCATACACCATATTCTTGACAGATCAGGAATTGATTCTCATCTCACGGGAAATATAGGTGTTCCGCTCATTTCAGAAGTAAAGAATATCGATCGTGAAAGTGTAATAGTCCTGGAAGTTTCAAGTTTTCAATTGGAAGAGATCGAAGATTTTAAGCCCGGAATAACTATGATCCTGAATGTTACTCCTGATCATCTTGATCGTTATCCTACACTCTTTGAATACAGAGAAGCAAAACTGAATATTTTGAAAAATCTTTCAGAGAATGATCCGGTCATCCTTAATTATGATGATCCTTTCCTCCGTAAAACTTTCTATGGTCAGGATAAATTCAATTTCAGGAAGATCTGGTTCTCAGTTGAAGAGTCCGGTTTTGATGAAGGAGGCTGGATCACTGATAATAAAGCTATATTGAGGATAAATGGAAAAGAACAAAAGGTCTCACTTGACGGGAATCCGCTTATAGGGTCACACAATCTTGAAAATATACTTGCATCATTCCTGGCAGTTTCGTTGACAGGTTTATCTGCGGATAATCTGACGGAAGCACTAAAGAGTTTTTCCGGGCTTCCACACCGGATGGAGGTCTGCGGTGAAAAAAAGGGCGTGAGATTCATTAACGATTCAAAAGCGACCAATGTTGAAGCAACCCTTAAATCTATAACAGGTATCGAAGATGATATCGCTTTGATTCTCGGGGGCAAGGATAAGGGGGGTGACTTTTCTGTTTTGAAAGAACATTTAAATAAAAAAATTAAAAAAATTATATTGATTGGAGAGTCGGCTGCGACTATCGCAGCTGGAATAAATTCGGAAAAAACATTTTTCACCAGGGCTAACACCCTGGATGAAGCGTTGAGAAAAGGCTATGAGGTGTTGGCCGGGAGCGGGGGGACTGTCCTCCTCGCTCCCGGCTGTGCCAGCTTTGACATGTTTAAGAATTATGAAGAACGTGGTGATGTTTTTAAAAACGATGTGCAACAATTTATAGATGAGGGATAAATGGTAAAGAGCATAGGTGTGGACAAGGTCCTGATCGCAGTTATAGTGATGCTTACACTATTCGGGATTATAATGGTTCACAATTCTACTTCTATCCTTGCCAAGGAAAAATTCGGGGACAGCCTCTATTATCTGAAGAGACAGATCGGATGGCTTATCCTCGGGACTTTAATCCTTGTTTTTATTACTTCGTTGAAGAAGCCGTTTTACCTGGAAAGGAATTTTGTCTTCTTTTCGATGTTTGTAGCAATTACCGGACTTATTGCAGTTTTTTTTACGGGGAAGATCAACAATAGTTTCAGATGGGTGAAATTTGGAGATTTAACGATCCAGCCATCAGAATTTGCGAAGATTGCTGTCATCCTTTATCTCTCTTTTATGCTGAGCAGAAAAAAAACAGATGTTAATGATCTTAAAAAATTATTTTTTATACTCATTCCGGTTATTATCATTGAGATTCTGATTCTCAGGGAACCGGATATCGGGACATTTGCACTTATCCTTATAATTTCCATTGTTATCCTTTTTGTAGCAGGATTGAAATTCAGGTACCTTATGGCGTCAGCAATTTTCATGCTTCCTTCATTCGTCCTCATTTTGAAATATAACCCCGACAAGATGGGAAGAATATTTGCATTTCTGAATCCGGAAGCTTATTCATCAACATACGGTTTTCAGGCTCTTCAGTCTATATATGCGATAGGATCCGGAGGGATATTCGGACAGGGGCTCGGAAATTCAGTACAAAAACTCTATTTTCTTCCATATGCATATTCAGATTTTATATTTGCAGTAATAGGAGAGGAGGCCGGGCTGATTGGTTCTTTCCTTGTAGTCTGCATGTTCAGTATTTTTCTTGTTCGCGGACTTAATATTGCAAAATTGTCCGGAAACAGATACACATATTTGTTTGTTACCGGGCTGACTTTTCTTATAGTATTTCAGGCAATGATCAATATATCTGTGACAATAGGGATCTTCCCTACTAAAGGGATTCCATTGCCTTTTATTTCAAATGGCGGGAGCTCACTTATCTCAAGTATGTTGATAGGCGGGTTAATACTAAATATCTCAAGACATAGGAAAACGGTGCTTCTGAATGATTAACCACAGCAGAGTCAGGAAAATTCACTTTGCCGGTATAGGCGGTGCAGGGATGTCCGGTATTGCAGAAGTGCTGAACAATATGGGATTTGAAATATCGGGATCTGATATTAAGGATAGTCAAATTGTTGAAAGGCTGAGACGATCCGGGATTAAAATTTATATTGGGCACAGGAAGGAGAATGTTGATGGTGCTGAGACCCTCGTGTATTCCAGTGCTATAACCAGGGATAACGTTGAGGTTAAAACTGCATCTGAAATGAAAATACCGGTGATCCCTAGAGCTGAAATGCTGGCTGAACTTATGAGGGTTAAATTTGCTATAGCTGTTGCAGGGACTCATGGAAAAACCTCAACAACTTCCATGATAGCTTCTATTCTTAACGAAGCAAAAAAGGATCCGACTTATGTGGTCGGGGGAAAGCTGAAAACAGAGGAGAGTGGAGCAAAACTGGGAAAATCAGAGTTCCTGGTGGCAGAAGCAGATGAGTCGGATGGGAGTTTTCTGAAATTATTTCCTACAATTGCAGTTATTACCAATATTGAAGATGATCACCTGGACCATTATGGAAATTTCGAATCATTAAAAGTGGCTTTTACGGACTTTGGAAATAAGGTCCCTTTCTTTGGTTCGGTTGCTGTTAATATGGATTGCCCTAATTCTAAAGAGATACTCTCCGGAATAAATAAAAAAGTGATTACATTCGGTACATCAAAAAATGCAGATATAAGAGCGGAAAATATAGTGCCGGGAACTTTCGGTTCAACTTTCAACCTGATTATTAAAGGCATCAATAAGGGGGGAGTCACTCTTAATGTGGGAGGGCACCATAATGTCCTGAACAGTCTTGCAGCTATTGCCGCAGCACTTGAATCGGGAATAAATATCGATGATGTGAAATCTGGACTCTTAAAATTCTCACTTCCTGACAGGAGGTTCCAAGTGTTGTACCGGAGTGACAGAGTTCTTGTAGTAGATGATTATGCTCACCATCCAACAGAGATCAAAGTAACACTTGATACATTAAATCATGGAGGGTTCCGGAGGATTATAACGATATTTCAACCTCATAGATTTACAAGACTGGAAAGCCTGATGGATGAGTTTTCAAAATCTTTCGATGGATCTGATATTGTTGTCCTTGCAAAACTATATAGTGCGAATCAGAAGGAAATTGAGGGTGTCAGTAGTTGTGTACTTGCTGATTTAATGAGGAAAAACAGCACAGGGGAAATTCTATATATAGATGAAAATGAGGATGTTTTAACATATTTACAGAGTGAGGCAAAAGAGGGTGATGCAATAGTCTTTCTTTCCGCTGGAGATCTGACTAAGACTGCACACTCATTTGCAAAGATAATGGAGATAGAAAAAAAATGAAAAAGATGGCAGGCTACGGCCCTGTGACTGAGATAGAGTTTCTAAGAAAGAACAATAACAGAGCCGTGAACAGACAGAAAAAAATCCGGTCAATAAAGATCCGGAGCCTGCATGTATTTCTTATAATTGTTTTGTTCCTGATGTCGGGATATGCAGCCTATTCTGTCGGCAAGTTTATGACCGGATGGGAAAAACTTGATATCCGTTCATTTAAACTGATTAATGCACCTGTGTTCAGAAATAACAAAGTCAGAAAAATATTGAAAAAATACGGAGGAAATATCCTTACCCTGAGCACAAATAATCTGAGAAATGAATTAATGGAAATCAAAGAGATCAGTGAGGTTTCAATCTCCAGAAAACTACCTTCTACAGTAGAAGTAAGATTGCGTTTGAGGCAACCGGCATTCCAGTTCCTGTATAAGGGTAAATACAATGTTATTGATAAACATGGTGTGATTCTCTCTGAAACAGGGAGAAAAATGGATGGTATTATGGTAATAAGGGATATAAAACCGTCAGACCTTAAGGATATATTTCCCGGTGTTTCCGGCCTGATCGGCAAGAGAAATATTATCGAATACATAAGTTTCAGGGAACCTTATGGTACAGCTTTGAAATTGAAGGGAACAAGTGAAATATTCTATACCGGGAATAAGGTTGACCTGAAGAAATTGAAACAATATCTTAAGATAAGGAAAAAACTCGGTTACAATGAGAAAACAATAAAAAGTGTCGATCTTAGATTCAAGAACAGATTTTACCTGGAATTTGAAAAGGAGATAATCTAGAGAAATGAAAAACAATTTTATAGTCGGTATAGACATAGGGACAAAAAAGATCAGTACGATAATAGGTCAGGTAAAGACAGAAGATGAGAGAGATGAAATAGAAGTTATCGGATACGGGATAGCTGACTCCTCAGGGATAAAGAGGGGAGTCATTGTTGACATGAACAACACGGTTGAAGACATCAAGAGATCTGTAAAAGAGGCTGAGTTGACAGCAGGTGTCGAAGTGGAATCTGCATACATAAATATTTCCGGAAGTCATGTCCAGTCAATTAGTGCAAAAGGGAGTATCAATATTACAGGAGGAAGGAACCGGGAAATAACCAAAGATGATGTTGACAGGGCCGTGACTCATGGAAGCAGTATTATGCTTCCCAATAACAAGGATATTTTGCATGTTCTTCCTCAGGAGTTCATTATTGATACTCAGGATGATATAAAAAACCCTATTGGTATGACAGGAAACAGTCTTGAAGTTTATATCCTTATTGTTACTGCATCCAAAGCAGCAACCCGGAATCTCCTTATATGCCTGAAAAAGGCAAAAATTGATGTGCTGAAAATGGTTTTGTCTCATATTGCTACAGCAGAGGCTGTACTTACACCTGATGAAAAGGAATTGGGAGTAGCATTGGTTGATATCGGTGGTGGTACAACCGATTTTGCGATTTATGAAAAAGGTGCTCTTAAGTTCTCCTCGACTATAGGAGTAGGAGGGTTCAATTTTACAAATGACCTGGCCATTGGGACAAGAACTCCAATTGATAAAGCAGAAATTATAAAAAGAAAATATGGAATGGGGATGGATTCTAATCTGAGGAACCAGAATATCGAAATACCAAGTGTTGGTGGAAAGAAAATGCGGCTGATAAATCCTTCACTGCTTACTGAAATCTTAAAACCCAGGGCAGAAGAAATATTTGAAATGATAAGAAACAAGATTGAACAGGAAGGACTTGAAAATAAAATCAATGCAGGAGTTGTTCTTACCGGTGGTACTTCACAACTGGATGGGCTTCTGGAAGTAGCAGATGAGATCTTTTCAACTCCGGTCAGGGTTGGAAGGCCGACGGGATTGGGGGGATTGATCGACAAGGTCAATACACCTGACTTCTCTACCTCCCTTGGTCTGATTAAATACGGATTGCTTGATATGAGGAACAGGGGTGTAATGCCCGATTCTTCAAGTGGATTTTTTCAGAAGGTAAGGGAATTTATAGGTTTCTAGGAGGAAATATGAATGATGAAGTTAAAATAACTTTGAAGAAGAAGAGGAAGGATGGAGCCGTATTGAAGGTGCTCGGCCTCGGAGGAGGCGGAGGGAATGCAATAAACAGGATGATCGATGAAAAACTCTCAGGAGTGGAATTCATTGC
>JAGLQR010000084.1 GCA_023136725.1 Candidatus Aminicenantota bacterium | reverse complement strand
TCAGTATAACTGCACGGAACCCCCCTGATACGGTATAAAATGCAATGAAGATACTTATAATGATTATAACCAGATCAACACTGATCATAAGATCGGGTGCCAGCAGGACAGCTGCAACATAGATCTCAGCCCCTCCCCATACAAGGAAAACTAAAGCAAGGGCAAGAGCTACTACCTTTTTCAAACTTTTTCCAAACCTTTTTTCGATCATTTCCGGCTGGCTGAATGATGATAAACTGTGATATTTCCTCGACAGGAAATAGATACCTGTAAGGGAAATGATCCAGGGTATTGTTACCAGCCATAATGCACCGGCACCATACCAATAGAAAAGTTGAACCGCATAGACACATGACCAGGAGATCGACATGAATCCCGCAGACAAAGATAGTCCGACTGATAGAGGACTGAGGTCCCTCCCTGCTGTCCAGAAATCCTCGCCATCCCCGGTCTTTTTTGCAGCATACCTCCCCAGGAGTAGGGTAATACCTGCATATAAAAGAAATGTAATCCAGGAGATAGTCATTAAATTATATTAACCTGAACCCGGCTATTTCAATTTTTCCAGAAGAATTGAATTGAAGAGAAGCTTGTAGGTACCACCGGTTGAAGCTCTGAACTGTGGATTGAAACCCATAAGTACTAACTGGCCTTTATTCTTTTTCAGCCAGACAAATACACTTTTGTTCTCTAATACTTCTTCCTTTTCACAATAGCCGCTCAATAATATTTTATCCTTCGGGAATTTCCCTATCACCCTCCTGTCTCTGTCAAAGTTGGGAATACTGGTACTGAAAAGTGCTGTCCCTCTGAAGAAGATCCCACAGCTATCACCCATACCGATTGTCAGGGGATGATCCTTTTTGAGATTTATTTTTACAAATGATCCCGGGCAATAGAGACCACTTTTTTTTGCCTTTCCTGATATATCACTGACCGGAAATGAAAAAGATTCAGTTATTCCTGATGAATTCTTTATTTCATGTTCCCCCATGAAAAGCCCTGTTGAGGCTCCCCAGGAGACAACGATTCCCCCTTTGTCAATGAATTCAATGATTTTTTTCAACCCTTTTGATCCCATCCCTTTAGCATACTCAGGCGGATAACTTGGTGAAAAATAATCTGATCCTGACTTGTACTTACCTTTTTTTAATACAGCAGGACGGGCATCCGGAAAAATGATAACATCAAATTTCCCGGAAAGGTTCAATCCCTTAATATCTGCAGGCCTAATGACGGTGAAAGGAATCGAATATGAGTCAAAAACAAACCTTGTCCACCCTGAATCCATGTCATGGAACCACGTTTCAACAAGTCCTATTCTGGGAATTGTGAATTCTACAGTTTTCAGTTTATTGCTGATATTAATATAGCCGGGAGAGACATTTAAAGTGGATAATATTTTTTTGAGTTTGGAATTCTCACTATTCTTGATAAGAAAACTCCCCTTTTCATAATCTTCTTCTCCGATCTTCATAGAACTCTTCAACCTTTCAACCCTTATCCCTGAACTTTTTGCTCTGAATGCAACCTGAAAACTTTCGTTATTTCTGACAGGAAAAATCAAATGAGTGAAATTAGCAGATGGAGATGAACGGATAGTAAAATCAGGGCTATTCTTTATCAAACTTGAAGAGATCTCATCTGAAGGTTTATCGATCATAAAGCTCTTCACACCTTTATGCAGTGGAAGAGACCAGCTGGTAATATCGTAAGGCTTAATTATTTTACCACCGGGAGTATAGTGTCTTACCGGATATTTCTGCGACTCCATCACCTCTTTAATAAAAGGGCGGAATGACTGAGAAAGGGGTACGACTACATCACCTTTGTTGAATTTTCTCCCGCTGAATACAACATCACTTTTAAGATAATATGTATCAACACCATGTTCGTGTAGTAAATTGACCAGTGACACCATCTCACTCTGATCATGCTGAGTAATGGGAAGTATATAATAATAGGGAGCTGATCTACTGCCTCTTTCAACTTCCTTTCTGCAAATCTCATTTCTGTATCTGAGAATATCAGCTCTGTGGTTTGAAGCCGTCTTAAGTATGGAATATGTAGAACTTATCTCATACTTCACTATATCACCCAGCCGCCACCATCCTCCATCCCAGGGGAGGGGCATATTTATACTTTTTTCATATTCTGATAAACCTTTCCCATATCCCCTTAATTCATTCTGTTCAATGTAGACCGGAGTTGCATACTTTACACTTGCTGCTTCGGTCAGGAATCCTATCACATTTTTCCATATACAAGTTTCAGTGGATCCGGGCCAGTAATCATCAAAAAAATAATGCTGGGAAACCCCGGCCAATCCATCCTTTGTCATATCCTTGATCATATTCGCACCGAAGATCCCTGCCCAATTCCATATTCCTGCATCTATATTCTCGGCAATCGGATCATGATTAGGCGGAACAAAATATCTGGAAGTGTTTGACCCCATTTGATGTTTTTCCACCATCACCTGGGGAAACCACTCAAGATTGTAGATACCTGCTATTGCTTTCGTATCCGTCTGGGTCAATGTAACAAAATCTCTGTTGTTATCATGTCCCACATATTTATGATAAACTCCGGGAAGATAACTCCCTTCATATTTTTTATCTTTATACTTCCAATAATGGTGAATAACCATATCCATTCCGTCAGGGTTATGATTCGGAACCATCAGCATTACAACATTATCCAGCCACCCGAGGATATCCTCGCGTCCAGATGTTACAAGATCATGTGCAATGATCGGTGCAGCCTGTGACGGCCCGACCTCACCGGAATGCATGGACAATGTTGCAAGGAATGATACAGGTGTATCCTTCAATATCTTATCTAACTCCTCATCCGAAATTCCCGGGTCGATAGCCAGCTTCCTATTTGTTTTTTTTATATTCTGAAGGTTGCTTATATTTTTTTCAGAGGATATGAATGCTATGTAAATCGGTTTCCCCATTGGAGATATCCCGATCTGCTCAAGCTTTATTTTAGGTGAAGATTTATCAAGAAGTTTAAAATATTTTATTAATTCACCATAATCAAAGAGCATCCGGTCAGTTCCGGGCTTAAAACCGAAGAATTCTTCCGGTGTTTTTATCGAACTGCTTCCGGATAATATAAATGAAAATGATAATATGATTACAATGAAGAGAGATTTGAATTTCATGAGTATAATTCCTCCTGTTAGGATCAACAGAATATATTAACTGAAAAAATTTATTTTTAACAGAAAAAACTTTTTATTAGATTAAATTTGGAACTTCGATGAATTCTGTTTCCACATTGAACTTTTCTTCAACGAGATTCATCAGAGCTGTGATCCCGGGTCTTTCTGAATAGTAATGCCCGAGATTGATGAAATTAGTTCCGGTCTCAAGAGATATCGCAGGAATATGCTCTTTGATCTCACCACAGATAAATGTATCCGCCCCCATTGCTACCGCTTCTTCATAAAGGTCTGTCGATCCACCACTGGCAATGAAGATATTGTCCGGAACTTCTGGCCCGTTCTCAAGCAGCATAAATCCCGATCTGTATCTTAAATTGAATTCATTAAGGCCATCGGGAACCTTCTCAGTTTCTGATGTATTCAAAGTGAAATCTTCAGGATGTAAGAATTTGTGAAATATATCAATGATACTTTTAATGGATTTCCCCTCTTTATTCTTCCCGAAAAATCCCCATTTCAATGGTTCGGTGATCTCTGCTCCAATACTTTTCATAAGCAGTGCATTATGTCCAATCTGAGGATGAGCATCCATCGGAAGATGTATCCCGAATAAGGATATATCTTTATTCAATAATTTCTTTACCTTGTTCTTTTCAATCCCTTTTAAAGTAAAAAATCTTTTCTGAAATATCCCGTGATGAACTAATACTGCATCACATCCGGCATTGATAGAACGTTCAAGAAAAGGGGCGTTAAATGAAACTCCGAAACCCATTTTCTCTATCTTTCTTTTCCCTTCGACAACCAACCCGTTGACACAATAGTCATCAAAATTCTCAAATTTATAAGTTTCATTAAGAAAAACTTCAAGTTCATTTAATTCGGCCATTTTAATCTCCAATTATTTATCATGGCTCGATCAGCAGGCCAATCCCTTCCAATTCAATTGAGCTTTTCAGAAGTCCATTCAGAAAAGACTTCCCTTTTGAAACAGCAGTATTCAGGTCCTCTCCCATTGCTATATAAGCTGTGATCGCTGATGAAAGTATACATCCTGACCCGTGTGTGTTGACCCCTTCTACCCTTTTTACCTTTAAAAATATTTCACTATTATTTGTGAAAAGGATATCGGTGGCATCTCCTTCAAGGTGCCCTCCTTTGACAAGCACAGGGATTTTAAGTTCATTTCTGAGTAATATCCCTGCTTCTATCATCCCTTCTATAGAATTGGTATTGATCCCTGAAAGAATAGCAGCTTCATTCAGGTTGGGAGTGATCAGATCTGCATATTTCAACAAAGTTTCTTTGAGAAAATCCACATCCTTGCGTTTAAAAAAATCCCTGCCCGAAGTAGCACTGAATACAGGATCAACAACCATTGGGATATTAATATTTCTTCTCTTCCAGTCTCCGGTTATTTCAGCTGTCCTCTTCGTAAGCAGCCCGGTCTTGACAGCTTTAATCCGGTATCCCTCCGAAACACTGAGAAGTTGATCTCTGAATATTTCCTTATCTACTTCTGAAACAGTATGAAAAGAAGTATGATTCTGAGAGGTGATACATGAAATAACTCCGATACCATAAACTCCGATCTGTCTGAAGGTTTTAATGTCTGCAGATAATCCGGCACCGCTTCCCGGATCAAATCCCGCAATTGTTAATGCAACAGGCTTTTCCCCTGATCTCATTTCACTCCTGCTCCTAATTCAGTTCCCAGAGAATATAAATGTGATAACAGATCTCTATTCCTGGCATGATCGGGATCTGCCAGCTCAGTTGGAATTTGAAGTTTTTTATAAAGGCTTTTTAGTTTATCCGGACCAAATTCGATCTGCCCCTGGACCGCAAGCCTTGTCCCGTTAAATGTATGAAGCTCATTATTTTCCCCGAGTTCCTTAACAATGAATCTCATGACATCAATTATCCCGGACCCTTCTTTCTCATCCGGAGAACCCATGGAAAGGAGAACAACAAACTTCTTCCTCCATGCAACCCAGGGAGTATGGATCAAGCCATCTTCTGTAATTCTGACATGGATAAATGACCTGAAACGATCGATGATCCCTTTCAGTTCTGACGGGAAGTTGAAGAAGTAAACCGGGGATGATATTGCAATGATATCTGCATCAAGAATATCTTTACTTAGTTGTTCCCAATCATCTCCTCTTAAAGAACACCTTCTGATCAAATTACATCTAAGACATCCCGCACATGGTTTAATGCCCAGGTCACGGGGCTTAATGGATTTTATTTCCCCGCCTGATTTTTCACATCCTTCAAGAAATCTGTTAAGCATTATTGTAGAATTACTATTTTCTCTGGGGCTCCCTTTTAAGGCGAGGATTTTCATAATTATTATTTTTTAAGAACTGATAAAACTCTTTTTACAAATGATCTCTTCTTTTTCTTTGCCGGGAAGCCATCATTGATCTTGAAGTTATCACCGTATTTTTTCTTGTAATATTCGAGCCTCTCTTCTTCATTCATCGGTCTTTTTGATTTTTTTACTTCATGATATTTTTTCTTAGGCGATTCCGTACTAGGGGTAAAAGGCTTCTTCCCTTTATAATCATGTTTTTTATACTTTTCTTTTTTGCTTTTATCAGAACTTCCGGCAGGTTCTCTCTTCATAGCCGGTTTGCTTTTCCTGGAACTATAGGATGAAGTTTTCCTTCCCCCTTTTATAGCATGCTTCCTCCGGACTGGGAATGAGATCGGTATATTCTCGATTTTTTCATAAAGGTCATCATCTGCATATCCGACCGGGATACTCATTCCGATAAATTCCTCAATAGCTTCAAGATTATAAATATATTCTTCACAAGCAAGTGCTACTGCTTTTCCACTCTTTCCCGCTCTTGCAGTTCTTCCGATCCGGTGCACATAATTTTCACTATCTCCCGGAAGATCATAATTGACAACAAGCTCAAGATCGTCAACATGCAACCCTCTTGCAGCTACATCAGTTGCAACCAGAAGATTTGTCTTTCCTGATTTAAAATCATTTATTGTAGCAAGTCTTTTATTTTGGGGAAGATCACCAATCAAATATTGACATTTTTTTCCGTTATTCACAAGATATTTATGAATCCTTACAGCCTGGTGTTTCGTATTTGTGAAGATCAGGGCATTTCTTGGTAATTCACTGTTCAGTATCCCCATAAGAAGATTGATCTTCTCTTTTTTTCCAACGTGATATAACTTCTGATCGATATTATCGACCGTAATATTTTCAGATGAGATCTCAATACTTTCAGGATTGTTCATATACTCCCAGGCCATCTGCTTTACATTTAAATTCAGTGTTGCAGAGAACAGCATTGTCTGTCTTTTATTATAAGGAGACATCTTTCTCGCCATTCTTCTGATATCAGGGAAAAACCCCATATCAAATAGTCTGTCAGCTTCATCTATTACAAAATAACCAATTTCTCTTAAATTCAATTTTCCCTGACTCTGAAAATCAAGTAGTCTTCCGGGAGTACCGATAATTATATCTACACCTTTTTTAAGCAGGTCTTCCTGTAGTTTGTAGCCCACGCCACCATAAAAACAACCTATTGTGAGATCATGAGAAGAGCTCAGTAATTTTGTCTCTTTCTCGATCTGTACAGCCAACTCTCTGGTCGGAGCAATTATTAATGCACATTTATTGAATTTAAATCTACTATCTTCAAAATTGTTCAGAATTGTAAGGACAAATGCCGCGGTTTTCCCCGTCCCTGTCTGAGACTGCACATAGACATCTTTACCCTCAAGAGAAATCTGGAAAGTTTTTTCCTGAACAGGGGTACAATCTTCATATCCGGCATTTTTTATACCCTTCAACACTTTATCTGTGAACTTGAATTCTGTAAATTTCATTAAAACTAGTCTTCTTCAATCTCAGTCAGGGATTGTTTAAGCATATCTTCAAATTTTTTCATTTTATTTTTATATTTGTGGTGAAGTTCTTCAATCTTTTTTTCATAATCGGAAGAGAGTGTTTCCAGTTTATTCGCAAATTGAGCCTT
>JAGLQR010000083.1 GCA_023136725.1 Candidatus Aminicenantota bacterium | reverse complement strand
CAGGGGAATCGAAAAAGAGAAGTTTCAGGTAATCCCGACATTTTCAGGAAAGATGACGGTTTTTGCCGCTAAAATGTTCGGGCCTCTTTTACGGTGGTATCTGGCACAGACAGTTCTGAAAGTTGAAAAAAAACGCTTATATAATAACAAAAACGGAGGAGTTAAATGAAAAGATCATTAATTTTGATTCTATCACTTATATTTATTTTTTCAGGTATCTTTAATACAGGATGTAAAACAACTTATGACATTACAGGGACCTGGAACATTACTTTTTACATAGTCGGAGTGCCGGCTGAGGGGCTTATTACTTTTATCGGTTCAAAATCGTCGGGAACCGTGAATAATATACTGTTTGGTGAAATGGGTACTTATCAGGTGAATGGTTCAGTGATAACCTTTTCAGCTCAATTGGAAGACGATTATAATGATGTGCTTGTATTAAATGCAACAGGAACGATAACAGATGATAACAATATGCAGGGAACCTTTTCTTATCATTATACATTGTTCCCGAATGTCAATCTGGCCGGAACCTGGATCGCTACCAGATAAGTCAATTTCATGTCTTGAATCTTATTGATTTTTTTTTTTAATTCAATAAAATATTAAGTATTAATAAAAATTAAGCTGGAGGTATTAAATGAAATTAAATGTAAAGGCGTTTGCAATTACATGTGCGATTACCATTGGTTTCGGGCTTCTTTTTCTCACCTGGTGGAAGATCCTTCTTGATGGGTCTAATTTTAATCCCACTGTGATCGGGAAAATATACAGAGGGTATAACCTCAGTTTTTCAGGGAGTCTTATCGGGTTCCTCTGGGGATTTTTTGATGGGCTGATCGGTGGAGCTATCTTTGCGTCAATCTATAATTTTCTTGTCACAAAATTCGGTAAGAAATAAAAAAAAGTTGTTTTACTTGTGAATTTCTTTAACCGGCCATAGAATTGAAGGCTTAAGTACCCCTGATCTTGTTATCTTTTTCTTAGCTGAAACAAGTGTAAAATTGAATCTCCCGGGTTTTTTGTCCGTGGAATTCCAATTCAATATATGGATGCCTTTTCCCTTTTTTAGTTTTATATTCTGCAGCTTTTTTCCGGAGAGGTCGGAAACGATCAATTCAGGTGCAGGTATCTTGTCAGACCGGAGGTAATAGTAAATGTTCAATCCCGGTTTCTCATTTTCCGTTCTGAGATGGGCATCTCCTGTCATGTGATAATTACCCCACCAGGCTCGCTGGGAAGATATCATCAACGGCCTCGATTTTATATTGAACAGATGAATGCTCTTTTTCAGAATTTTCTCCGATAATTCTTTCAAAGGGGCTATGTTTGTCACCCAGACTCCTCTTCCGTAAGTTCCGACCACAAGGTCTCCGGTCGGTTCCTGGATAAGAAGATCTCTGACTGGCACAGGCGGCATATTGTTCTTCAATCTGATCCAGTTCTTTCCGCCGTTAAATGTGAAATAGACCCCGGAATCAGTTCCAGCAAATAAGAGCGATCTGTTATCTTTGTCTTCAATAATCACTGAAACAGGGGAATCAGGGATGTCTCCGCTTATGTCTTTCCAGGTTCTTCCAAGATTGTCGGTTCTGTAGATATATGATCTGAAATCGTCTTCCCTGTATCCCGATTTCACAAGATATGCCCGATATGGTTTATGTGAAGAAGATACAATACGGCTTACCCATTTCTGTTCAGGCCCTCCTGCCCTGACAATATTTGAAGTTCTATCCTTCCAGTGAATTCCGTTATTGTCAGTTACATGCACTCTCCCGTCATCTGTTCCCACCCAGATCATTCCCTTCCTTAAGGGAGATTCTGAGATAGAGGTTATCGTACAATACATAATATGCCCTTTGCCTGCAATTTTTTCCGGGTCATTAAGAGTTAGATCCGGGCTTATCTCCTTCCATGAAATTCCTCTGTCCAATGATCGCAGAAGCATTTGGCCTCCAGTGTAAACAACTTTGCTGTCGTGAGGGGAAAGAACGATAGGAGTTGTCCATGTGTATCTGTATGGTGGCCTGTCCTTGATATTCTCAGGCGTTATCTCAAACCTCTCACCTCTCAATTGGTCAACCCGGTGGTGCTTGCCAAACTGGGTTGTAAAATAGAGCCATCTGTTATCTTCTGGATCAACTGAAGTATACATTCCATCCCACATCCCTGTGATAACCCAGTCTTCCAGGCCAATCGAGCCTGACCATCCGTTAACAGGGCTTTTCCATGTTTCATGGTCCTGAAGGCCCGCATAAATATTGTAAGGCTCGCTATTGTCGGTCTCAACATCATAAATCTCACCCATCGGGATGTTGTAATGATGAAAAGTTGTTTTTCCTCCGTCCCATGAAGAGTAAAGACCTCCGTCACTTCCCAGCATCATATGATCAGGATCTGCAGGATCTATCCAGAATGTCCTTACATCCCCGAAATTTTTTCTGAATAGTTTCCTTTCCTGCCAATTATTCCATCCCGGCCAGCTCTTCCCCCCGTCTTTGGAATAGAGCATTTGTACTGCAATGATATAAACATTTTCCGGGTCAATGGGATCAACGTTGATCTCATTAAAAGAGTAGGCAGCTTTGCCGCTCACATCTATCCCCGGAAGGCTTACTTTTCTCCAGTTTTCACCATTGTCATCCGACCTGTAAACCTCCCCACCGATGAGTTCATCGTATGAGTGATCGGTAAAAGCATCAAATTTTGCTTCCGAATTCTTATTCAGATCCGGTTTAGGATTAAGATTCTGGATAACCGCATAAACTGTGTCCGGAACAGAACGGCAGATATCGACACCTATCCTCCCGAGTTTTCCAGCCGGAAGACCGGCCTCGAGTTTTTTCCAGTTCTTTCCGCCATCTACGGTCCTGTAAATCCTGCTTTTCTCCCCTCCTGCTTCGAAATGCCAGGGGTATCTTTGCATATTATAAGAAGTAGCAAATAATGTTTCCGGATCTTTTGAGTTTATACATATATCAGCTGCGCCTGTCCTTTCATTTATATACAATATTTTTGTCCAGTTCTTTCCTCCGTCGATTGTTTTGAAAACACCTCTTTCTTCATTAAATGAGAAGAGATGTCCCATAACTGCAACGTAGACGATATCCGGATCTTTAGGGTGAATGATTATTTTCCCGATATGATGTGAATCTTTCAGACCCATATTGGTGAAGGTTTTACCCCCGTCAGTAGATTTGTATATACCATTTCCGTAATATGCGGATCTTGCGTTGGAATCATCACCTGTTCCTACCCAGATTATACTGCTGTCTGAGGGTGCTACTTCGACAGAACCGATCGAATTAACTTCATAGTTATCAAAGATCGGGAAGAAAGTTGTACCATTGTTCACTGTTTTCCATACTCCACCATTCCTTGCGGCAACGTAGAATGTAAACCTGTCCTCTTTCTTGGGATTTACGGGAACTGCAATATCTGAGATCCAGGAACCGGCCCGAAAAGGCCCGAGATTCCTGAATATGAACTCACTGAATAATCCTGATCCATTTTCATCAGTTACATCTGAAAAGTTTTGCAAAGGCATTAAAAAAACAATAAGAATTGCTATTAGAAAAACAGATTTTCTGCTCATATTTCCCCTCCCGGTAAAAATATCATATCATAAATGAGAGAGGAAAATATTATTGTGATAAGGAAATGTGTTCATGGTGGGAAAGCACTCGCTGTGCTGTTGGTTCTGTTCCTGTCAGGATGTAGTGTAAGCGATTATCCTGATGAAAGAAACGATCCGTCTATTGCTAACCGAGAGGCTGGAGATTTCCGGCGCACACTATCTTACAATGGCCTTAATCGCAGTTATTTTCTGCATGTTCCTCCTGAATCTGATTCCTCTATCCCCGCCCCCCTGGTCATTGCACTTCATGGCGCAACTGGGAATGGCGATTCCCTAAGGTGCAATCCCGAATTAGCATTAAATAAAAAAGGAGATAACAAAGGCTTCATAATGGTTTACCCCGAAGGGACCGGAGATTCTGAGACTCGTTCTTTCCACTGGAATGCTGCACACTGCTGTGGCTCTGCATGGATCGACAATATTGATGATGTGGGTTTTATAAAACACTTAATTGAAACTCTCACTGTGGAATTGCACCTGGATCCCAGTCGCATATTTGTGTTGGGATTTTCTAATGGTGGGATGATGGCATATCGGCTTGCAGCGGAAATTCCGGAAAAACTTGCAGCGATATCTTCTCTGGCGGGAGCTATTGGAGGCAGGTTTTCAGAAAATCATGAAGTATGTACTATTCCAATACCATCACAGCCAGTCCCCGTGTTGATTGTTCATGGACTTCAGGACCAGGAAGTCCCCTATTATGGAGGAAATATTGTAGCCGCTAATGGACGAAGTGATCTGCCGGTCAGTGCTGCGGTATCATTCTGGGTTACTCATAATGTTTGTGATCCCAACTCGATCATTGAAACCGGACAATATAAAGAATATACGAGAGATGTGTACACTCCGTTAATAAGAAATGGGAAAATTATTATTTTGTATACAATTCGTGATCTTGCCCATGATTGGCCGATGCAAATCGGAGATAGCACTGCCACTGATATTATTCTGGACTTTTTCTATAATTTATAAAACCCCGGGGGGTGAGTGGCTTCGACAAGCTCAGCCACCGACAAGAAGTTGGTCACTGAGCTTGTCGAAGTGACCGCATGTAGAGCAGTTATGCTGACGGATGTGGGGTGAGTACCCGGTCTTTCCCTTTGGGGACGAGGTTTGACGCATTCGGGAATCTGTACTAAAATGGGCGAAGGTGGATAAATGGATGATCTAACTATACAGATAAAGAAATTATTAGTGGAAAAGGATGCAGTTTTACTTGCTCACAACTATCAGGTGAGTGAAGTTCAATTGATAGCGGATCATCTTGGAGATTCACTGGAACTCAGCAGGCTGGCTGCGGATGTCAAGAATAGTGTGATAGTTTTTGCCGGAGTTAAATTCATGGCAGAGACGGCAAAGATTCTTTCTCCGGAAAAAAAAGTTTTACTGCCCAGACTTGATGCCGGATGTCCCATGGCAGATATGCTCACAGCAGATGAATTGAGGTATCTGAAGGAGCAACATCCTAAAGCAAAAGTTGTGACTTATGTAAATTCAGGTGCAGATATAAAAGCTGAGAGTGATGCCTGCTGCACATCCTCGAATGCAGCAAAAATTGTTGCAAATATAGACACAGATGAGATCATTTTTGTCCCCGATCGTAACCTCGGTAGTTATGTCCAGTCAATAGTACCTGACAAGAAAATAATCCTTTTCGAAGGTTATTGTTATGTTCACAACAGGATTAAGAAAGATGAAATTATAGAAATGAAAAAACTCTACCCGAATGCAAAAATAATTGTCCATCCGGAGGTGAGAAGTGAAATCATAGAGCTAGCCGATGAAGTTTTATCTACGAGCGGGATATTGAGATATGCATCAGCTTCTCCTGCCGGGGAGTTTATAGTAGCAACTGAGGAAGGCCTTCTTGACAGGATGAGGCGTGAGAACCCTGGGAAGAAATTCTATCCTGCATTGAGGCCAAAGGTATGCCAGAACATGAAACGGACCACTCTTAAAGATATATATCTCTCCCTGGTACATGACAGGTATGAGATAGAAATAGATGAAGAGATCTCAAAAAAAGCTTTGAGATCTTTGAATGAAATGTTAAAATATGTATAGTTCAGGAGAATGAAATGACATTAAAAGAAAAAGTAGAAAATATAATAGAGAAAGTAAGACCTGCTCTTCAGGCGGATGGCGGCGGGATCGAACTCGTTGATGTACTTGAAGATGAAGGCGTTGTCCTTGTTAATTTGACCGGAGCCTGCAACGGCTGCCCGATGAGCACAATGACGATAAAAGGTTATGTTGAGCAGACTATCAGAGCTGAGATCCCCGAGATCAATGAAGTGAGACTGGCCTGATCAAAGTAGCCTTTTAAAATATTCTTCTCTGCAACAGTTTTCAATTTCTGCCATTCTGTTTAAAGATTGATCGAAATCATCATTTCCGGAACAGAATATCCCGTGTCCCTTTGCTACAACATTTCCGTTCCTACGGATCATTTCCGGCACTAAGTATTCAAGGCCGGAACCACTCTCAGCTGATACTACCGGAATTTCTCCTATGACCGGACTATCTATTGTCTGGCTGTCCAGTGAAAGGATTACAGTGAACAATGGATGTCCGTGAATGACAGTTTTGTCTTCAGTTGCCTTATAAATATTTCTGTGAACTTCAAGTTCACTTGAGGGCTGGAGGGTAGATTTTACACTTCCGATCAAAGGTAGTTTAACTATTCGGTCATTAAGATCATCAAGGAAAGAACCTGATTCGCTTATATAAACATAGTTCCCCTCTCTACGAGATATATTCCCGAATATTGAATCAACCAATTTTCTTGAGACCATAGACCTGCCGGCTGACATTATCATTAATGGGATGTTTTTTTTGTTTATGATCAGGGTTTCTCCGGGAGCAGGAGTATATTTGTGTTCATAAGTTCTGACAAGATCAAGATAATCATAATCCCGGACTGTGATATCACCGGCACTTTTTCTCCGGAGGATGGTATGAAAAAATTTTACAAAGAGTGAAAAACATGCGATGCTGAAAAGGGTGAACAGGGATTCCGGCCCTTCACTACTTCCTGTTATAATATGTCCATCCGAAGGGATAACCGCTCCTGCTTTATCAACGATCTTAATCAGCTCGTCCGATCCTGTTCTTGGTGAAACAGGTATCCTGGGGAGGAATAGCCCAGACTCTGAGTCAACTGGTATTATTTCCTCATATTTCATTTCCAGGAAATATCTGGAAATTGTTGAATATGGTTCAGCCAATGTGAATTCAAATATATTTTTTCCGGTATGTTCCTTTCCAGTCTCCCTGATGATATTAACGGGTGGGATGAAAGTCAGTCCTCTTTTCAGTAGCCTTTGCAGGTGAAGGTGGTCAAATTTATCAGAACCGGTTTTGTCATTCATTATTGCAATTTACCTCTCTGAGGTCATGGATAAGTATAATTGAATTATTGGCGAAAAGTAATATAATATCAACATAATATTTAATAAAGATCGGATAAATTTATAGGGAAGTACAGGAGTTATTATGAACATGGATAAATTCACATTAAAAGCAAATAAAGCTATTGAGGAGAGTGTCCGGTATGC
>JAGLQR010000082.1 GCA_023136725.1 Candidatus Aminicenantota bacterium | reverse complement strand
GAAACCGGCTTTCCATGCATTGTCCTTCTCTTTACTTATATCACTGCTGTTCTCACCTTTCCCGAAATTACTCTGAGCATATTCCGCATTCAGGGTTAAACTGTTCTTTAAAAGTTTGAGTTCACCCCATAGGGATATCAAGTTACCTTCTCTATAGGGATCATCGTTGGAATACATGGTCTTGCTGTCTGTCTTATCAGTACCGGTGATAAAAACTGTCTTTACCTGAAATTTTTGTCCCTGCTTGTATCCTGTAGCAGCACCGAAAAGATTTGCATCCGGGAGAGGAATTCCGA
Organism: Candidatus Aminicenantota bacterium; assembly: GCA_023136725.1. Taxonomy (GTDB): domain Bacteria; phylum Acidobacteriota; class Aminicenantia; order UBA2199; family UBA2199; genus UBA647. The sequence goes on along the minus strand of JAGLQR010000082.1, from coordinate 6,984 downwards.
ATCCTTCGAATCCTGTCTTCTGTTGTGAATTTGTTGAAAAGAGATTCAAATACAGTTTATTCCCGGTCATTTCATAATTAAGGCCTCGTCTACTCAGGTAAGATGTAGAAAAATCTGTATGATTTATTGAAACATCTCCTAATTCGAATTTATGATTCCCTTTCTTGAACCTTATTATCATGCTTGAAAGGTTGATATGGCTCTCATCAGGGCCGATCTGATCCAGATAGGTAAAATTAGATTCAAAATCAAACTGATACTCGTTATCGTATATGTTCCTGTATAACCTTATATTTCCATTATTAGAGAACGCAGCTCCCGGATAATCGGAGTTATCATGAATCCTTGTTGTTGAAGAATATGACGGGCTTATCTTAAGGAAAGGGTTCTTTTTTTTAGGTGTTGCAGATCCTGACCCGGTGTTAAGGAAATATATATCAGGAGATTCTTTTTTTGTGAAGTTTGTTATTGTGAAGACCGGAGACAGAGGGTTTTCCTTTCTCCTGTCTTTTTCAAATATAAAATATTCCAGATTTTTTCCATAAAGATTTTCAACTGGAAGTTTATAATAAATTTCACCCTTCGAATTGACTTTCATTTTCCTGACCTGGTAATGATTAAGTCCATCTGTCTTATAATAAATATAAAAATCATCTCCGTAACTAAGGGTAGACACTTTGATCGTGATCTCTTTCGCCCCTTTTTCGACAATTGGAAGATAGTTTGAAAATCCAAAGGATTTGCTCTGGACGCCAAAATTCAATAATAAAAGCAGGATTAAAATATAGTGTAGTTTTATTCGCATTTTTTCACCCCTTGTGTAATGTATATAAAAATAAAAAATAATACAAGATAGCAGAGCCTTTCATAAAGCCCTGAACTATAGGAACTTAAAGTAGGATATTTCTGATGCAGTAGATATCGTACCTGTTGCATCTACGATCCTTACCTGCCAATAGATCCATTTTCCGTATGTATAGGAACTGGTATCAAGATCGAAATAATTGTTTTCTTCGGTTTTTTCCCACTTGATCCTTTTTTCGCTCATGAACTGGAAAGGAACTTCGGACACAGCTATTTCAAATCTATCCCCTTTTTTCTTTTTTCTCCATTTCAGTCTTAAAAGCTTTCCGGGTTTCAATTTTGATCCTGTCAATGGAGAGATTGTCCTGATCGCACCACTGTTTGTTACAAAATATCTGAGGACAGGTATCCTGCCGTCAAATTTAAAATTTGTAAATTCAAAACTGAGCGAATGTACTCCGGGTTCAAGTATGGGAAGTTTAGGGAGATCATTTCCTTTAAGTATTATCAGGTTTCTTCCGGAGAGGAGTTTTGTAAATATCCCCAGGACCTTCCCGTCAAAAAGCCAGTTCCCTGTTATTATCCCCTTTCCTTTCAATTTAAGTTTGAGAATATATCCCGGAGATAAACTTTTCATCGGGATTACCCTGTAATATTTACTATTACTGAATGTCAGTTCTAATGCACTGATATTAAAATCATCCATCTGTTCTTTAACTGTAATGGTTTTTTTAAATAGTTTTTTCCCTGTCCCCTCGTGGTCCAGTGCAGTAATTGTAAATGAACCTGTGGTTTTATATTTATGTGTAATGACTTTAGAGAGAATCTTCGGAGGTGTTCCGTCCCCGAAATCCCATTTTACTGAGCCCTTGAAATTCTTTGCTGATAGTTGCAGAGCCTCGCCCTTGAGTATGGCTTTTGATCCGAGTACCAGCGACCTGTTGTCAGGTTGAACATTTATTGTTTTGGTGACGGGAGGGTATAAACCTGATCTGTCAATAATTGTAATTGTTTTCATTCCCGGTGTGTTGAATATTATTGCTCCCGGATTTTGACCTGATGCAGTTTTCCCACCCATGAATTTCCATTCAAAATTCCCGCCTTGAGAATTTGTCATTTTCATTGATACAGGGACACCGGCAATTATGTTGTTTCCCAACTGAAAGTTCCTGTTATCTTTGACAACATTAAAATTGAGTTCAATTTTTTTGTCACCCTTACCGTCAAAGTCGATTGCGTACACTTTATACATTCCCGCTCTGGTAAATTTATGTTTTATCCTTCTCCCACCCCTTTTTTCAATTCTATTATTAAAGTTCCACTTGACCCTGTTATCAATAAAATTCTTTGCTTCAAACTCAATCTCGGAGTTTTCAAATAGTATTTTTTGAGTTGTAACAATCTCCCTGTTATCCCTCAATACATTAACTCTTAATCTAACAGGAACTTTTGATGTGCCGTCAAAATCGTATACTTTTATGGTGAAATTTCCTGGCCTTACATATTTATAGATCATATGGTGGCCACCGTTACGAATAGTCCCATCTCCGAAATCCCATTTAAGAGTAGGAGAGTTAAAGCGCTTTGTTACATATTTTGTTTCACCTCTCTCATAAATATATTTGCTTCCGGCTTCTATTGTCCTGTTGTCATTTACAGTTATTGTTTGCCTGACAGGAGACTGACCCTGAATTTCTGCAATAATATCAATCCTTCCCGGATCTTTGAATTTATATTGAATTTCTTTCGGCGAATTGTTAATCGGATTATCGTTCCCTATCTTCCATCTGATGGTGTTAGCTGAACTGTTTTGAAGTTTTATCATCACCTGCTGTCCGATCATTGCAGACTGTGGTTGAACCTGGATCCTTCTCATATCCTGATTTATTGAGATATTAAGAGTTACATAAGGCCCTTGCGAACCTGCTTCTCTCGCTTTTATATTGAAACTTCCCATATTTGAAAATGTGTGTTTCTCCATTATTCCGCCATTTCTTCTATCCCCTCTGTCAAAATCCCATTCGATGGATCCGGATGTGAAGTTCACTAAATTGAATGTGACTTCACTATAAAGAGATGGATTCGGTGGATTCATATTTATTGACCTGTTATCGGGGGCTATATTGATCCTTTGTTCAATGAAGCTGCCAGGGCCAACTCCCAGGTCTGTCACTTTGATATTATAATTTCCCTGAGCAGTATATGTGTGTTCGATTGAGGGGCCTCCATTTGTAGTAGTCCCGTCCTTGAACTCCCACTTCAGATTCCCTGTGGAAAAGTTCCTGGCCTGGAATGTGATAATTTGTCCTGCTCTCGGGGAAGGCGGCTGAAATTCCACTGAACGGTTATCCGGAACAATATTGACGGTGCAGGTTATAACTGAAGATGAATTACCACCATAATCTTTTACTTTTACAGTAAAATTCCCTGCATTCTGATATGTATGCTCTCTGTTCTTCTGACCATTGCTGATCGTACCGTCGCCGAAATCCCAATTAAGTGTGTTGTTTACAAAATATTTTGACTCGAACAACACAGGATTACCGGCCATAAAATTATGCCCTTTTGGTTCTACTGTTCTTCTTTCTGTGACTGTTACCTGAGTCGATAATAATGTCGGATCTCCACCGGGAGGCTTTTTTTCACAGGTAACATGATAATTCCCGGGCTCCTTGTATGAATGAGTAACAGAAGACTGCGTGCCTGAAACCGGAGGTGTCCCATCGCCGAAATTCCACTTATAAGTGTGTTGGACGTGAGGAGGTCCTCCTCCCTGAATATCAAATTCCACCTGGGTACCCGGGAAGATCTGCCCATGTCCGAAGTGGATATTTTCGCCGCTTAGATACGGCATGCAAAGTAATAATATTAAGGTTAGATAAAATAAGGTTTTATTCATAGTGTAATTCTCCTTATTGTATATATAAAAAACAAATTTGAAATATCTCAATTATTTAAATAAAATCTATACAAATTAAAATTTGCCCAGATCAAAGGATGGCTGAATGATATCTGCCGGCCGCTTGATAAACGAACTCTCTTTTTTCTGAACGATATTTTTATCTTTCTCAATAAACCGGCAATATTATTGAAACTTTCAGGGTCACTTTTAAGACCTGAGTAGAACGGCATGATCAATCCGGTATTAAATTCATTCACTGGCCACAGGCTGGCGATCATCGACCCGACACCGGAATTGTACAATGCCGCTGTCATTCCGTTGATCACCTGCTCTCCGAGCAGGTGGTTCTCTGAGCTTCCGCAAGAACTGAGAAACATAAGATCGCAATTGAAATGCAGATTTGATATATCTGAAACATAATAGATCGGATCATTTTCTTCTCCGGGGGAAAACAAAAAAAATGAATACCATGGATATTCATTATTACTTATGAAATGAGTTGCAAGATGAACTATCCGGGACCCGGGGGCTGTCTGTTTAAAATTTTTTTTTGTGAAATCCAGACCTGTATAGTATTTGCTTCTCCTCTTCCCCCATATATTCCGGATTTTTTGAATTTCTTCTCCCGAGGATGGAAGCTGTTCAAGTCCGGAATCAGGTATTCCGATCGAATCCGAAGATTCTTCCATTTCCGTACTAATAATCGGAAATCCGAAGGCGGTGATGTTATAAGCTCTTTTTCGGTGTCTCTTTCTATTCTTCAGATGGAATAGAGAAAGAGTGTATTCAACTGAATAGTTATCAATAAGAAACTTTGCATTCTCATATTCCGCGAAGATAATATCTGATGTTTTTCTATCAGTACTAATGCCGGTAGCTAAAGCTTCGAAAGGGATCCTGAAAAGCACATTGTCAGGAATAATGATCAGTCTGCTTTTGTCTTTCTGAAATTCAAGGATCTCATAAAGAAGAATGTTGTATAATTCCTGTGATTGTTTGAGGTCATATTTAATTCTGAGGAAATCGACACTTCCTTCGGCATAACTTTCAATCGGACTCAGAAGCGAATTGGTCAGTTTTTTAATATGACTGCTCTCTTTTTCAAGTTTTTTATACCCGACTGATCTGCTGTCGATCACAAATGCATATGAGTTCTTCTCAAGTACAAGGAATCTTATTATTACCGTATTCTCAGCCAACCCTTTCTGGATTGCAGGTATGTTCAGATCAGAAATTTTGTATCTCCTGTAGCTTCTCGGCATTTCTATCAACAGGTCGTCAAGTTCAATAAGTTGTGTTTTCAGTTCATTGATCCTGTTTTCATAAAAGATTTTCCCTTTGTGTTTGTTGTGCCCTGATTCAAGTTTCCTTTGAACCTTACTGATCTCATTTTCTATTCGTTCTCTCTCTGATGAAATATTAGAAAATCGTCCGGACATGCCTGGAATGAAACGGAACATATATGGATTCTTTACTTCTCCTGCGAAAATTGCTTTTCTCAAATATCCGACATCATTGGTATTGTCGAACATTCTAAAATTAAATCTTGCTATAGTTGAATATACATATGATATCTCTTTTTGGTATGGATAGTGCTTAAGGTTTTTAAGGCGGGAAAAAAAATTCTCCAGATTATTCAATGCTTTCTCATAATACTTCCGGGCGTTTTTCAGATCTCCTTTCCTTTCATATATAATTGCTTTCAGAAAATAGTAAAAAAAATATCCTTTATAATGGGGAGCATAGATTTCGTCCATCCATTGCAGATAGAAGGAAGCAATTTCCAGATTGCCATACGATACAGCTCTCCTGACAAGTTCATAAATAACCGGAAGCAGGTTGGAAAATGATTCTGTCCTGATACCATAATCGACTGCAGTTTTAAGTATACTCAGCCCTTCAATCTCTCTTCCTGTATTAAAGCATATCCGGGCCTTCATAAAATCTGCACTTAGTTTAATCTCGGGGGAGTTTTTGTTGTCGGCAATGTAGAGACTCAGGTCGTTGTAGTAAGCTGCTCTCACGTAGTCACCTTCAGAAAAATAAACTTTTCCATAATCGCTAAAAACTGACATCCGGAGGTTGTCCATCCCAAATCTGATCGCACAGTCATGAGACTTCTTCAGGTATTTCAGGGAGAGTTTGTTCCTTCCTAGTAGTGAGAATACATTTGCAATCCTCTTATAAATATATCCGTTTCGGGTATTGGATATTTTTTCTGAATATTTACGGGCCTCAAAGAAATTCTGAAGAGATTTTATAAGATTATTCTCCAGCATATAGTAATCTCCCAGAGTTATGAATATTCTTTTTAATTCCCGGTTGTCTCCGATTTTTTTTCTTATTTCAGCCTGCTTCTCCAAATAGAGGATCTCTCTGTTAATATCTCCCCTTTTTTTATGATATTCATACAATTTAATAAGGGTTTCCAGTCGGGATTCATCATTACGGGAACTTTCAAGAGCTTTCTTGATATAAAATTTTTCATTTTTTTTTGATAACTTTGAAAGTTGAAGATAAACAAAATAATGAACATGTGAAAGTTTTTTCATATTCAGCATCTTTTTTAGAATAGAAGATGTTTCGCCATTGGAGTTGATCGTTCTTGTAATGCGGCCTATCCGTATAAGTTTTTGTTTTACAGCTTCAATATCTCCGGGCAAATCCGCGTTGGAAATTTCTTCAATAAGTTCATTAAATTCTTTAGCAGGAATAGTTTCTTTCTCCCCGGAAGCGGGAAAAATATTCAGGAACAGTATAAAAGATAAAAATATGAGCAAAATGTGTCTCATAAGGTTCATTTTATTGAAATAAGAAAAAAGATTCAATTTCTTGATTATTAAATCTTTATTCATTAGAATCATTTATGTTTTACCCAGGACCGGGAGATGAAGGAAAGCGAGAGTTTAATACAATCATTAAAAACAGATGACTCGTCTGCCGATACAAAAATAATTCACAAATATAACTCCAGACTTTTCACCTATTTTCGCTCAAGAATTAAGGGTGTGGACAACTATGATGACTTGGTTCAGGAGGTTTTTGTCTCTTTTTTTACAGCAGTAAAAAAGGATAAGATTTCAGGAGATGAATTTATTGCCCCCTTTATTTTCGGCATTGCAAGAAATGTTGTTTATAACTATTTTTATAAGAAGAAGAAGGCTGAAAATATTGCAAAAAAAGCAGAGAATGAACACAACCCTTTTATAAATTTTTCCGGAGAGAACAATTTACAAAATGACAGGATGATCCTGCTTATCAATAAATATATTGAGAAA
>JAGLQR010000081.1 GCA_023136725.1 Candidatus Aminicenantota bacterium | reverse complement strand
TTCTCAACCATCGCCCTGATAGCTCTTTTAGGAACTATATCGATTGGTCGTGGTGAAGGGACAACCCTCCTGAATCCTCTTCCTGCATCTTCTATCATTGTCCAATGGTTCTCTTTAACCAGTTGGCCGGCCCTGAATTTGTTGTAGAAAGGGCCGATAGGTTTTGTCGGATTTGAAAAAGCTTTATCATCTTTATCAACTATCACCTGGGTTAATAAAGTAACAACCTCTTTATCAATTGATTGTTTTCTCAATTCATTCAGAATAGCTTTTTCAAGCATGTATCCCATACTGCCTTCTGTCATTGCATCACATACATCAAGCGGGAACGGGGGGACAGTGTTTGCAGAGCCTTCCATTTGAAGCAATATGTTCCCGACCTGGGGGCCGTTTCCGTGGACAATTATTAGTTCATAGCCTTTTTTAACTATGTCAACCATCAGGCCTGCGGCCTTTTTGGCATTCCTGTATTGTTCCCGTGCAGTCCCCTTTTCTCCAGATGCAAGCATGGCGTTTCCGCCAAAAGCAATGAGTGCAAGTTTATTCATGATCTGTCCCCCGTTAATAGTATTAAGCCTCTATCCTCCAGATTACCTCTTTAGTTTAGGATGATTTGAAAGAATGTCAGTTAAAGTCGGGGTTCCTATCTCTTCCAGATCATAAGAAACTCTGACAGTTGGCTTTTTGAAATTAACGATTCGACTAAGATCGATCGGTGTTGCAACGATCACCAGATCAGCTTCTATATTGTTGATTGTAGTCTCAAGATCCTTCATCTGTTGATCGCCATAACCCATTGCAGGTAAAAGAATTCCGATCTCAGGATACTTCTCAAAAGTATCAGCAATAGTTCCAACAGCAAACGGCCTTGGATCTACAAGTTCCGCAGCTCCATATTTATGTGCAGCCATAATACCGGCTCCATATTTCATCTCTCCATGAGTAAGAGTCGGACCGTCCTCGATCACGAGTACCTTTTTACCTCTTATCTTATCCCCTCCTTCTACGAAAATCGGAGAAGCGCCGTCAACTACAATCGCATCCGGATTATGATCTCTGATGTTTTCTCTTACTTCAATGATATCTTCCAGATCTGCAGTATCGATTTTATTTATAACAATAACATCCGCTCTTTTAAAGTTGGCTCCACCAGGATAATATGTAAGTTCATGTCCGGCTCTATGAGGATCAACCACTACTATTTCCAGGTCTGCCTTGTAAAACGGCAGATCATTATTTCCACCATCCCATAGGATCACATCTGCTATTTTTTCTGCTTCTCTGACAATAGCTTCGTAATCAACTCCGGCAAATACAACTACACCATTACTGATATGAGGCTCATATTCTTCCATCTCTTCAATAGTACATTCATGCTTTTTCAGATCATCAATAGTCTCAAATTTCTGAACTTTCTGTTTTACCAGGTCACCATAAGGCATCGGGTGGCGAATAGCAGCAACCTTAAAACCCAACTCTTTAAGGATATTACTTACTTTCCTTGTTGTCTGGCTCTTTCCGCATCCTGTCCTGACTGCACAAACAGAAACTACCGGCTTTGTACTCTTTACCATAGTTTCTCCGGGTCCGAGAAGAATAAAATTCGCCCCGGTCTTCATGACATCAGCAGACTTATCAAGTACATATTCGTAAGGTACATCACTGTATGCAAAATATACATCTTTCACATCATATTTTTCGATCAATTCCAGAAGTTGCTCTTCCGGATAAATATTAATTCCATCAGGGTAAAGTTCACCTGCAAGTTCTTTGGGATATTTTCTTCCGTCAATATCAGGAATCTGTGTCGCTGTAAAAGCTACTACTTTTATATCCTTGTTCTCTTTGAAAAATAAATTGAAATTGTGAAAATCTCTTCCAGCTGCTCCCATAATTATCGCATTACGCATTTGTTCCTCCTATTTTGCAAACAAATATAAAATTATAATTAAGTTGGTAAGTATAAAGTATATTATTCGGCAAGTCAAACTACACTTTTATCCAATACAAAGTGTTCATTTTTCAAGCAAGTTACGGAGAAATTTAATTGTTGAAGTTCTAATTTATTTTCAGTATTATAAATCATAAATACAGGAGGAAATATGGGAAAAAAAATCACAAGAAGATCATTTCTGAAGAATGGAGCAGTTCTCGGTGCGTCATCACTATTGCTTTACGAGTTCCCAAACAAGATATATGCTTCTCCAAAGATGTATCCGGAAATTTCTGTCGTTTCTGGGGCTGATTACTACAAAAACACTATTGAGGCTGTTGCAAGTCTCGGCGGAATGAAAAAATATGTCGGGAAAGGATCAAAAGTGGCAGTCCTTGCCAATCCCCAGAGACCGAATCCGGGAGCTTTTACCTCTCCACTTGTTGTGAGTGCAGTAATAAACATGTGCCTTGAAGCCGGAGCTTCGTCCGTTACATTTATTTCCTGGCTCCCTGTCAAATCATGGGAGTCTACAGGCCTGAAGACGGCAGTTGAAAAATCCGGGGGGAAGCTGGACATCGTCGATCTGAGAGATGAATCCTGTTTTAAAACTATTCCGGTCCCCGAAGGAAAAGTGCTTAAAGAAGCAAAAGTAATGAAAAAATTGTTTGATCATGACCTCCTTATTAATATTCCGGTAACAAAAGATCATCTTGGAAATAAGTTTACAGGTACAATGAAAAATCTAATGGGACTCAACTCCCCTAAAAGCAACAGAACTTTCCATAAATCAGACTGGAAGACGAACAGGGAAAGTATCATACATCTGGATCAATCAATCGCAGATTTGAATACGATTATTACTCCCGCACTTTCTGTTGTTGATGCAACGGAATTCATTATAACTAACGGCCCGTTCGGGCCGGGAGAACTGATCAAACCAAAAAAAGTTATTGCCGGAACTGACAGGATCGCTATTGATTCATACTGTTGTCAATTATGGGGATTAAAACCGGAAGATATAGTAATGATCAAAAAAGGATTTGAACACGGCCTCGGGAAAATAGATTTATCCGGAGTGAAAATATCAGAGATAACTCTCTAGGAGATCCTAAATATGTACTTAAGGCCCGGAACAATATTCATCACAATTTTACTCGCATGTTTTATTTCAGGACTAACCGGAGAAATCAAAAAAAGCCCTGCTGATATTTTCCCGGAAAATATCATGGAGTGGAAAATGAAAGGCCAACCTGAAGTATATAAAGGGGATGACCTTTTTTTGTATATTAACGGTGGTGCAGATATTTATCAGGAATACGGATTTAAAGAGGTTTCTTCGGTTGAATATGAAAAAAATGGATCCGGGCGGATCAGTGTGGAAATATACCGGATGGATGACCCGGCAGCTGCATTTGGCATGTTTTCATTCAAGACGGGTGGAAAATGGAAGGAGAGCCGAAATGGAAATTTGTATTTTCCCGAAGATTATTATCAGAATATTCTGGCAGGCGATTGCCTGATAACAATTACGTCAATAGATATAAATGTGGAAACTGAAAAAAGTGCCAGGATCTTCCGGGAAATATTTGAAAAAAATATATCCGGTAATTCTCCAATTCCCCGAATAGTAAATCTATTTAATCAGGAGAAATTTGAAAAGCGTTTATATTTCGAAGGGGACCTGGGATTGATGAACACATACAACCTGGTATCGACGGAATCGGGAATAACGAACGGTGCTGCAGGGATCAAAAATAATAGCATCACATTGCTTCTCCATTATAATGAAGGAAAAGATATCAAAAGCGCCTTTTCAACTCTTGTCAATCTTTTAAAGAGCGAAAGCCGCTACTCGAAATTCAGATTGGTTGATGGAGGGGTAAGTTTTATTGACCGAAAGAAAAATGTTGTTTATGTAACAATCTTGGATAGATATATAGTTATATACATAGGGGAAAAACTTGATGAGGGAAAGATAATTGTGAAGCAGATTTCAGATGAATTGCCCCTGATCAAATAAACAACTTCAGTCAGTATAATTGACTTTAAGGGACAAATATATTAAATTTGTCCTTTAAGATCCGAGAGATAACCTGATGAAAATAATTCTTGCGTCTGACCATGCCGGCTTCAGTTTGAAAATGCATGTAAAAAAACACCTTGAGAGAAAGGGGTATTCTGTAAAAGATATGGGTGCTTTTTCAGAGGATCGTGCAAATTGGGCTGAATACGGTGCAAAAGCTGCAAGTGTTGTTTCAGACGACCCTGAAAATTCAATGGGGATAATAATATGCGGCTCTGGTATCGGAATGTCGATCGTTTCCAATAAATTCAAGAATGTAAGAGCGGCATTATGTAATGATGAATATTCTGCAGAAATGTCCAGAAGGCATAATAATGCAAATGTATTAAACATGGGTGAACGTGTTGTTTCTGAAGAACTGGCTGAAAAAATAGTAGAGATATGGCTTAATACCTCCTTCGAAGGGGGACGTCATGCCGACAGACTTGAATATATATCCAATGTTGTGGAAAAAAATAATTTTAAATAAATCAGGAGAATTGCAATGTTAAACAAAGATATTTTTCAACTCGATCCAGAGATAGCGGAAGTGATCCTTAAAGAAACTCAACGTCAAAATGACAATCTTGAATTGATCGCATCAGAGAACTTTGTACCTAACGGGATCCTGGAAGCAGTAGGATCTGTTCTGACAAATAAATATGCCGAAGGGTATCCTAAAAAAAGATACTATGGCGGTTGTGAAAATGTTGATATTTCTGAAAAACTTGCAACTACAAGGGCAAAAGAGTTGTTCGGTGCTGAATATGCAAATGTTCAACCCCATTCAGGCACCCAGGCAAATATGGGAGTTTATATGTCCGTACTTGAGCCGGGGGATACAATGTTCGGTATGGACCTGTCCCATGGTGGACATCTTTCTCACGGGCACCCTCTGAATTTTACCGGACAACTTTACAATGTTGTTTTCTACGGTGTCAGCAAAGAGACAGAAACCATAGATTATGATGCCCTTGAATCTCTTGCAAAAGAGCATAGTCCGAAACTCATAGTAGCAGGTGCCTCTGCTTACCCGCGTTTTATTGATTTCGAAAGGTTTAAAAAAATAGCCGATAGTGTCGGTGCGATTTTTATGGTCGACATGGCTCACATTGCAGGACTTGTTGCTGCCGGCGTACACCCGTCACCCGTTCCTTATGCAGATTTTGTCACCTCAACGACGCATAAGACCCTTAGAGGGCCAAGAGGCGGAATGATCCTTTCGAAAAAAGTCCACCTGAAGGAATTGAGAAAAAGTGTATTTCCGGGAATACAGGGGGGGCCTCTCGAGCATGTCATTGCAGCAAAAGCTATTTGCTTCAAGATCGCGATGGGAGATGATTTCAAAGAATATCAGAAACAGGTTGTCAAGAATGCTTCCGTTCTTTCCGATGAACTTATCCGTCACGGATTGAGGATAGTATCCGGCGGAACAGACAACCACTTAATGCTTGTTGATGTAACACCGCTGAATATAACAGGAAAAGATGCAGAGACAGCTCTCGACCTGGCTGGGATCACCGTGAACAAGAATACGATCCCATTCGATCTCAACCCTCCGATGGTAAGTTCAGGAATAAGGCTCGGGACACCATCATTGACAACAAGAGGGATGAAGGAAGAAGCGATGAAGAAAGTTGCTGAACTGATCGTTGAGGCATTGAAGAATACAACGGATGAAGCCGCTCTTGCCCGGATCAAAGAGAAGGTAAAGGAATTAACATCTGAGTTTTCAATTTATACAGATATAATAGAAGATTACAGGAAAAAGTTGGGGCAATAGAAAAAATTGGAACTTCTTGAACAAAACAGACTAAGCAGAGATTATATCAATACTCTTGAGATTATCAGGTTCAAAGGGGATGTACAGGTAATAAATGAAATTTCGGTAGCAAAGAAAGTTGTGAAAAAATTATTGAAAGAAAAAATGCTTGGGTTTGACACTGAGAGTAAGCCTTCTTTCAAACCGGGAGTGTCTCACCCGATCTCACTTATCCAGATCTCAACACTGAAAACATCCTATCTGTTCCAGGTTAACGGCTCCGGGCTGATTTCACTGCTTGAGCCAATACTTACCTCAGATAAAGTAAAAAAGGTGGGAATAGGCCTTGCTCATGATATAAATAAACTAAAGGGTTTTAACGGCATAACACTAAACGGACTTATAGACCTCTCCATGATCGCAAGGGAAAAAGGTATAATTCAAACCGGTGCCAGGGGTCTTACTGCCAGGTACCTTCAAAAAAGGCTTGTTAAAACAGCTCAGACAACGAATTGGGCGAGACAGGAACTCTCGGAAAAACAGAAGAATTATGCTGCTACTGATGCATGGGTGTGTCTGAAGATCTTTCCCCTGATGATGAAGGATAAGATAGATTACAAAAAATTCGAAGATGAACTACAGGTAAAAAAAATCAACGGGGAAGATCTTTAAAAAAAAATATTTTTTAATCTTTAATCTCCTTTTTTTTCTATCATTACAATCTTTTCCTGTTAATATTCCTCAAAGCCCCAGATCTGAAAGAACTATCCTGCAATTAACACCGGCTCTGACTACGCAATTCACCAGAAAAGGACTCTCTTTGGGGGATCATATTTTCATAAGAATATTCAAAGCAGAAAAAGTCCTGGAGATATGGGTTAAGTCAGGTTCCGGTTATAAGTTATTCAAGAAATATTGGGTTTGTTATTTTTCAGGAGGCCTGGGGACAAAAACACTGGAGGGTGACGGAAAAAGCCCTGAGGGCTTCTATTTTGTAAAACCTTCTCAACTCAATCCATGGAGTTCTTTCTTTCTCTCATTTAATATAGGTTATCCGAATAAATTTGACAGAGTGAACGGTTATACAGGGGGACTTATAATGGTTCATGGCAATTGCGTCTCAATCGGATGTTATGCAATGACAGACAAAAGGATCAAAGAGATATATACAATTATTCATAAAGCATTTGAGAATGGACAGCCCTTTTTCAGAATCCACATCTTTCCATTTAAAATGACAGATAATAATATGAGAAAATACAGGAAAAAAAAGTGGTCAGACTTCTGGAAGAACCTGAAAGAAGGTTATGACTACTTTAAAAAACACAAAACTCCTCCCGACGTATCAGTCCGCAACAAAAAATACATCTTCAACTAAGCATCCTTTCGCTCAATCCAATTCTTCTCTTATAAAAGGGGACAGACACCTTTTCTGTCCAATTGAGAATTTTCAATTTTGAATTCAAAATTAATAAGGTACCTGTCCCCTTTTACATGTTTGAATTAAAATAGCTTTTTTCATATTATCAA